>NZ_JBBKTQ010000004.1:70000-349311 GCF_037890035.1 Ramlibacter sp. AN1133 | reverse complement strand
TTTTTTAGCTGCGGCCCGCGCCCGGGCGGGGGGGGGGGGGCGGGCCCCCCCCCCACTCCCGGACGCCTGAATGGAAAAGGGGCGCCTCGAAGCGCCCCCACCCTACCCTCCCCCGGAGGGGGAGGGAAAAGACAAGTCCGTCAAACCCGCTCGGACACCCAGGCCTGGACCGATTGCAGCGCGCCGGACAGCTTGCTCGCGTCCGTGCCGCCGGCCATGGCCATGTCGGCCTTGCCGCCGCCCTTGCCGCCCACCTGCTGCGCCACGAAGTTCACCAGGTCGCCGGCCTTGACCTTGCCCATGCTGTCGGCCGTCACGCCCGCGGCCAGCTGCACCTTCGCGCCGTCCACCGCCGCCAGGACGATCGCCGCCGTCTTGAGCTTGTCCTTGAGCTTGTCCATGGTGTCGCGCAGGGTCTTCGCATCCGCGCCGTCCAGGCGCGCCGCCAGCACCTTCACGCCCTTGACGTCCACCGCCTGGTTCACCAGCTCGTCGCCCTGCGACGAAGCCAGCTTGCCTTTCAGCGTGGCGACTTCCTTCTCCAGCGCGCGCACCTGGTCCAGCACCTGCGTCACGCGGCCTTGCAGTTCCGTCGGCGCGGCCTTCAGCGAGCCGGCCACCGTCTGCACCGTGGACTCGAGCTGCTGCAGGTAGGCCAGCGCATTCGCGCCCGTCACCGCCTCGATGCGGCGCACGCCCGCGGCCACGCCGCCTTCGCTCACCACCTTGAACAGGCCGATGTCGCCGGTGCGCCTCACGTGCGTGCCGCCGCACAGCTCGCGCGAGGAGCCGATGTCCAGCACGCGCACCGAGTCGCCGTACTTCTCGCCGAACAGCATCATCGCGCCGGTCGCCTTGGCCGACTCGATGTCCATCACGCGCGCCTGCGTCGGGTGGTTGGCCAGGATCTCGGCGTTCACGCGCGCTTCCACTTCGCGCACCTGTTCCGCGGTGACCGGCGCGTTGTGCGTGAAGTCGAAGCGCGTCTTGTCGGCGTCGACCAGCGAGCCCTTCTGCTGCACGTGGCCGCCCAGCACCTCGCGCAGCGCCTTGTGCATCAGGTGCGTCACGCTGTGGTTGCGCATGGTCGCGTGGCGGCGCTGCAGGTCCACCGCGGCGCGCACCGTATCGCCCACCTTCAGCGTGCCCTGCGTCTGCGTGCCATGGTGGCCGTACACGTCGCCCTTGATCTTCTGCGTGTCCTCCACGCCGAACTGCACCCCCTCGGCCGCGAGGATGCCGCTGTCGCCCACCTGGCCGCCGCTTTCGGCATAGAACGGGGTCGTGTCCAGCACCACCACGCCGGGCTGGCCCTCGGCCAGTTCCTGCACCGGCAGGCCGTCGCGGTACAGGGCCACGACGCGCGCGGACTCCTCCAGGCTCTCGTAGCCGGTGAAGACGTTGCCCTCGCCGGTGTATTCCAGCGCGCGGTCCATCTTGAACTTGCCCGCCGCGCGGCCGGCGGCCTTCTGCCGCTCCATGGCGGCATCGAAGCCGGCGGCGTCCACCGTCACGCCGCGCTCGCGGCAGACGTCGTTGGTCAGGTCCAGCGGAAAGCCGTAGGTGTCGTGCAGCTTGAAGGCGACGTCGCCGGGCAGCACCTTGCGATCGCCGGCAAGCGTCAGGTCCAGGATCTCCATGCCGTTGGCGAGCGTCTCGTAGAAGCGCTCTTCTTCCGCCTTCAGCACCTCCATCACGCGCTGTTCGGAAGCCTTGAGGTTCGGATAGGCATCGCCCATCTGCCGGACCAGGTCCGGCACCAGCTTGTGGAAGAACGGCGTCTTGCGACCGAGCTTGTAGCCGTGGCGGATCGCGCGGCGGATGATGCGGCGCTGCACGTAGCCCCGGCCCTCGTTGGAGGGGATCACGCCGTCGGCCACCAGGAAGGCGGTGGCGCGGATGTGGTCGGCGATCACCTTCAGCGACGGGTTCGCCAGGTCCTTCGTGCCGGTCTCGCGGCCGGCGGCGGCGATCAGCGCCTGGAAGATGTCGATCTCGTAGTTGCTGTGCACGTGCTGCAGGATCGCCGCCAGGCGCTCCAGGCCCATGCCCGTGTCCACGCAGGGCGCGGGCAGCTTCTTCACGCTGCCATCGGGCTGCATGTCGAACTGCATGAACACGTGGTTCCAGATCTCGATGTAGCGGTCGCCGTCGGCGTCCGGGCTGCCGGGCGGGCCGCCGGGGATGCCGGGGCCGTGGTCGAAGAAGATCTCCGAGCAGGGGCCGCAGGGGCCGGTGTCGGCCATCATCCAGAAGTTGTCGCTGGCGTAGCGGGCGCCCTTGTTGTCGCCGATGCGCACCACGCGCTCGGGCGGCAGGCCGATGTCCTTCGTCCAGATCTCGTAGGCCTCGTCGTCGTCGATGTAGACGGTGGCCCAGAGCTTGTCCGCCGGCAGCTTGTACACCTGCGTGAGCAGCTCCCAGCCCCACTTGAGCGAATCGCGCTTGAAGTAGTCGCCGAAGGACCAGTTGCCCAGCATCTCGAAGAAGGTGTGGTGGCGGGCCGTGTAGCCCACGTTCTCGAGGTCGTTGTGCTTGCCGCCGGCGCGCAGGCAGGCCTGCACCGAAGCCGCGCGCACGTAAGGGCGCTTGTCGGTGCCGAGGAACACGTCCTTGAACTGCACCATGCCGGAGTTGGTGAACATCAGCGTCGGGTCGTTGCCCGGCACGAGCGGGCTCGAGGCGACGACCGTGTGCCCCTTGTCCCTGAAGAAGTCGAGGAAGGTCTGGCGGATGTCGGCGACGGTGAATTGGGGAGTGCTCATAGGGGTCCAGCTGAACCTTTGATTATAGGTTTGGGCCCTTCGTCCCGCTCGGGGGCGGACATGCCCGCACCATGGCAGACAATGGCCTGAGCTTCGCTGCCCATGCCCGACCCCCTGCCGCTGTCCGCCAACCTTCTCGTGTTCGTGGCCGCCGCCGCGGCCGTCTGGTTCGCCGCCGTCCGGCTCACGCGCTGCGCCGACGCGATCGCCACCGTCACCGGCCTGAGCCAGGAGATCCTCGGCCTGCTGCTCCTCGGCGCCGTCACCTCGCTGCCCGAACTTGCGGTGGCGGTGACCGCCACGCTGCAGGGTTCGCCGGCGCTGACCATCGGCGACCTGCTGGGCTCCGCGGCACTCAACGTGGTGCTGCTGGCGCTCGCGGACGCGACGGTGCGCAGCCGCCCGCTCACGTCGATCCAGGGATCGCCCAAGGTGATGCTGGTGGGCGTGCTCGGGATCGTGATGATGGCGGTGATCGTGGCGCCGGCGATCACGGGCGACGTGCTGGTGCTGGGGATCGGCGGCTGGAGCTGGGCGATGCTGCTGGTGTACGCAGCGGCGGTCTGGATCATGAGCCATTCGCAGGCGGAAGCAGCCTGGCAGCCGCTGCGGCGCGACGCGGCCGTGCCCGAGGAGGGTCGCGCCGCTGCACTGCTGCAGCCAGGCCTGGCGCCACTGCTGTGGCGCGCGGCAGCGGCCGCCGCCGTGATCCTGGTCGCCGGCTTCCTGCTCGCGCGCACCGGCGACGCGCTGGCCCGCCAGACCGGGCTCGGCTCCACCTTCTTCGGCATGGTGTTCCTGGCCTGCGCCACCTCGCTGCCAGAGGCCAGCACGGTGTTCGCGGCGGTTCGCCTGAAGCGCTATGCCATGGCGATCTCGGACGTGCTCGGCACCAACCTGTTCAACGCCACGATCATCGTGCTGGTGGATGCCCTGCATCCCGGTCCCCCGGTGCTGCTGCAGGCCGGCCGCGGCGCGAGTTTCGGCGCCCTGCTGGCCTTGCTGCTCACCGCGCTGTTCCTGATCGGCCTCATCGAGCGGCGCGATCGCACCTTCGCGGGGCTGGGGATCGACTCCCTGTTTGCGCTGCTGACCTATGGCACGGGGCTGGTCGTGCTGTACGCCCTGGCGTGAAGGGGCGCGGGCGCGGGCCCTGCGCTTCGGCTCCTGAGCAGCCTCAGGCCGCCTGCCGCTGCACCGCGCCGAGTTCCTCCCGCAGGAAGGCGATCACGTTCTCGGTGCAGAAGGCCACGTTGAAGCGCAGCCAGGGACTGGGCGCCAGGTCGGTCAGGAACAGGTGGCCGGGGCCGAGCAGGATGTCGCTCTCCGCGGCCTTGTAGGCGAGTTCCGCCGAATTGGCGATGGCGGGGTGGCGCGCCCACAGCAGCATGCCCGCCTCGGGCTCGCAGAACAGCTCGAAGCCCAGGCCCAGGAGCTGCGCCGCCGTGCGCTGGTGCGCCTCGGCCAGCCGCTCGCGCACATGCTTCACGTGCTTGCGCCAGCGGCCGTCCACCAGCGCGCCATAGGCCAGGCGCTCGGTGAACTCGGAGGACGTCAGCCCCGAGAGCATCTTCAGCTGCGCCAGCTCCTCCAGCAGGTCGGGCTGCGCCGCCATGTAGCCCACCCGGATGTTGGGCGAGATGGTCTTGGAGAAGCTGCCGATGTGGACCACGCGCTGCAACTGGTCCAGGCTGGCCAGCGAAGGCCGCGTTTCCGGATCGAGGTCGACGTAGATGTCGTTCTCCACGATCACGAAGTCGTACTTCTCGGCCAGCTGCAGCACGCGGTGCAGGTGCGCCAGCTGCGCGGAGGAGCCGGTGGGGCTTTGCAGCCGCGGCTGGGTGAAGAAGACCTTGGGCCGGTGCTCGCGCACGCGCGCCTCCAGCGCCTCGAGGTCCCAGCCCTGCGGGGTGCGCGGCGCGCCCACCAGCCGCGCGCGCAGGAAGCGCAGCGAGGACAGCAGGTTGGCGTAGCCCGGCTCCTCCACCAGCACCGAATCGCCCGCACGCACGAGGCGGCGCGCGGCGAGGTCCAGCGCCTGGCTGGAGCCTTGCGTGAGCAGCACCTGGTCGGTGTTGGCGTTCACCTGGTGTTCGGCCAGCAGGTCTCGCACCAGCTGCCGCAGCGGCGGATAGCCCTTGGGTTCGCCGTAGCCCCCCAGGTCCACGCCCTCCGTCGCCAGCGCGCGCAGGCTGCGCCTGACGCCCTCGCCGAACAGCCACTCGCTGGGCAGCCAGCCGCAGCCCGGCTTGCTGCTCAGCGACCGGTTCTCGAAGATGCGGCGCATGTACCACATCGAGTCGAAGGTGTAGTTGCCGCGCGTGCTGGTCTGCGCCAGGGCGCCGCTCGCGCGGCTGCGCACGAAGAATCCCGAATGCGGCCGCGAGGCGAAGAAGCCCAGCGCCACCAGCCGGTCGTAGGCATCCACCACCGTGTACACGCTCACCTCGTGGGTGGCGGCGAACTGGCGGATCGACGGCAGCTTGGTGCCCGCGCGCAGCGTGCCGTCTTCCACCATGCGGCGAAAGCCGTCCACGATCTGGGTCACCAGAGGCGTGGCCGAACGCGGGTCGAGCGTGAACATGGATCTGTACTGGTGCGGCGGCCTGCACAGTGCATCCGCCGTGCAGGTCCATCTGTATATGTTAGTCCTAGGCTCCGCTGCCTAAAGTTCGCCCCACCCCGTTCACGGGACTTGAGGCAAATCAAAGGAGCGCCATGCAGAGAGAACAGCACCTGACCAACGCGGCCCTGCTCGCGCGCCGGCAGGCCGCCGTCGTGCGCGGGGTCGGCCACGCGCACACCATCTTCGCCGAGCGTGCGGTGAACGCCGAGGTGTGGGATGTCGAGGGCCGCCGCTACATCGACTTCGCGGGCGGCATCGCCGTGCTCAACACCGGCCACTGCCACCCGAAGGTGATCGCCGCCGTCAAGGCGCAGATGGACCGCTTCACCCACACCTGCTTCCAGGTGCTGGCTTACGAACCTTACGTCGAACTGGCCGAGCGCCTGAACGCGCTGGCCCCCGGCGCCTGGCCGAAGAAGACCCTGTTCCTCACCACCGGTGCCGAAGCGGTGGAGAACGCGGTCAAGATCGCGCGCTCCTACACCGGGCGCCCGGGCGTGATCGCCTTCGGCGGCGGCTACCACGGCCGCACCAACATGACGCTCGCCCTGACGGGCAAGGTCGCGCCCTACAAGCTGGGCTTCGGGCCGTTCCCGTCCGACGTGTTCCACGCCACCTACCCGATGCCCTCGCGCGGCATCTCGGTGGACGACGCCATCGCCTCGATCGAGGCGATCTTCCGCAACGACATCGAGCCGGGGCGCGTGGCCGCGATCATCGCCGAGCCGGTGCAGGGCGAAGGCGGCTTCCACGTGGCCCCGCCGGAGTTCTTCCCGCGCCTGCGCCAGCTGTGCGACGCCCATGGCATCCTGCTGATCGCCGACGAGGTGCAGACCGGCGCCGGCCGCACCGGGACCTGGTTCGCGAGCGAGCAGCTCGGCGCCGCGCCGGACCTGATCACGCTGGCCAAGTCGATGGCCGGCGGCTTCCCGATCTCCGCCGTCACCGGCCGCGCCGAGGTGATGGACGCACCCGCGGCCGGCGGCCTCGGCGGCACCTACGCCGGCAGCCCGCTCGGCTGCGCCGCGGCCCTGGCCGTGCTGGAGGTGTTCGAGGAGGAGCAGCTGCTCGCCCGCGCGCGCCACCTGGGCGAGAAGATGATGTCGTCGCTGCGCATCCTGGCGCGCCGCCACAAGAGCATCGCGGAGGTGCGCGGCCTGGGCGCCATGGTGGCCATCGAGTTCGGCCGCGACGGCGACCTGTCGCAGCCCGATGCGGACCTGGCGAAGAAGGTCGTCGCCGCCGCCGCGGAGCGCGGCCTCATCCTGCTGACCTGCGGGACCTGGGGCAACGTGGTCCGCATCCTGGTGCCGCTCACCGCGAGCGACGCCACCATCGACGAGGGCCTGGCGATCCTCGCCAGCGCGCTGGGCCATGTCGGCGCTGCCTGAACGCGCCGTGCGCAGCGCGGATGCCGCATCGGCACCGGTCCTCAAGCTGGTGCAACCGCCGCTCGTGAGCTTCACGGGCGTGCAGAAAAGCTTCGACGGCACCGCGCTGGTCGTGCGCGATCTCGACCTCGAGATCCGCCGCGGCGAGTTCCTCAGCCTGCTGGGGCCCTCGGGCTCCGGCAAGACGACCACGCTGATGATGCTCGCCGGCTTCGAAACCCCCACCGAAGGCGAGATCTGCCTGGCCGGCGTGCCGATCACCCGCACGCCGCCGCACAAGCGCAACTTCGGCATGGTGTTCCAGAACTACGCCCTGTTCCCGCACATGACGGTGGAACAGAACGTCGCGTATCCCCTCACCGTGCGCGGCCTCTCGCGCGACGACCAGAAGAAGAAGGTCGCGCGGGCGCTCGAGATGGTGCGCCTGGGCCCGCTGGGTGCGCGCTATCCGGCGCAGCTCTCGGGCGGGCAGCAGCAGCGCGTGGCCCTGGCGCGCGCGCTCGTGTTCGAGCCGCAGCTGGTGCTGATGGACGAGCCCCTGGGCGCCCTGGACAAGCAGCTGCGCGAGCACATGCAGCTCGAACTGAAGGAACTGCACCGGCAGCTGGGCCTGACCTTCGTCTACGTCACGCACGACCAGTCGGAGGCGCTCACGATGTCCGACCGCGTGGCGGTGTTCAACGACGGCGCGATCCAGCAGGTCGACCGCGTGGAGCGCCTGTACGAGGCGCCCGCCAACCGCTTCGTGGCCGGCTTTGTCGGCGACAGCACGCGACTCGAAGGCGTGGTGACCGCCGTCACGGACGCCGGCTGCACGGTGGGCCTGCCGAGCGGCGCCCGCGTCACCGGCGTCAACGTCAACGCCGCGCAGACGGGCGACCGCGTGACCTGCGGGATCCGCCCCGAGCGCGTGGAGCTCACCGGCGTGCTGAACCAGGCCAACACCTTCGAGGCGACGGTGGCCGACGTGATCTATTTCGGCGACCACCTGCGCCTGCGCTGCACCATCCCCCAGCAGGAGGACGCGATGGTGAAGCTGCCGCTCGGCCGGCACGACGCTCCCGCCATCGGCGACACCGTCTTCCTCTACGCCGCAGAGGAATACCTGCGGGTCTACCGCTGAAGCCCCCTTCCAACCCTACCAGGAGACCAAGCCTCATGATCCCGAAGACCCTCGCATTCGCGGCCGCGGCCGCCCTCGCGCTGCCCGCCTTCGCGCAGACGCAGATCACGGTCGTCAACTTCGGCGGTGCCAACGGCAACGCGCAGAAGAAGGCGTTCTACGAGCCGCTCGAGAAGCGCGGCCTGAAGGTCGTGCCGGTGGAATACAACGGCGAGCAGGCCAAGATCAAGGCCATGGTGGAGACGAAGAAGGTCACCTGGGACGTGGTGGAAGTCGAATCCCCCGATGTCGCCCGCGGCTGCGACGAGGGCCTGTTCGAGAAGCTCGATTACGCGAAGATCGCGCCCAAGGGCGATTTCGTGCCCGCCGCCGTCACCGAGTGCGGCGTCGGCATCTTCGTGTGGTCCACCGTGATGGCCTACAACGCCGACAAGGTCAAGACGCCGCCCACCACCTGGGCCGACTTCTGGGACACGAAGAAATTCCCCGGCAAGCGCGGCATGCGCAAGGGCGCGCGCTACAACGTGGAGTTCGCGCTGATGGCCGACGGCGTGGCGCCGGCCGACGTGTACAAGGTGCTGTCGAGCAAGGGCGGCGCGGAGCGTGCGTTCAAGAAGCTCTCCGAGCTCAAGCCGAACATCCAGTGGTGGGAGGCCGGCGCGCAGCCGCCGCAGTTCCTGGTCGCGGGCGACGTCGTGATGAGCACCGCGTACAACGGCCGCATCGATGCCGCCAACCGCGAAGGCAAGAACCTGAAGATCACGTGGACCGGCGGCATCTACGACCTGGACTACTGGACGATCCCGAAGGGCTCCCCGAACAAGGACGCCGCGATGAAGTTCATCGCCTACGCCAGCACGCCGGACGCGCAGGCGGAGTACGCGCGCAACATCGCGTACGGGCCGACCAACACCAAGTCGCTGATGAAGCTCGACGCCAAGGTGCTGGCCAACCTGCCCACGGCGCCCGCCAACGCGAAGACCGCGCTGCAGTTCAACGTGAAGTTCTGGGCCGACCAGGGCGAGGAACTGGAGAAGCGCTTCGCCGCCTGGGCCACGCAGTAAGCCGCGTCCATGACCGCCATCGCCCTCCCCCTGCCCGGCAACCCCCGCAGGTTGCGCTCGGCGCTGGCGCGCGCCGAGCGCCGCCGCAAGGTGCGCGCCTTCGCGCTCACGCTGCCGCTGCTGCTGTTCCTGCTGCTCACGTTCCTGGTGCCGATCGCCGCCCTCCTCAAGCGGGCGGTCGAGAACCCGGAGGTCGCCAACGCGCTGCCGCGCACGGTGGTGGCGCTGGAGCAGTGGAACCGGGAGGGCGTGCCCGCGCCCGAGGCCTTCGCCGCCATCGCGGCGGACCTCGGCGCGCTGCCGGACCGCGCCGATGCCGGCGCGCTGGCCCGGCGGCTCAATACCGAGGTGGCCGGCGCCCGCTCGCTGGTCATGAACACCTACCGCGCGCTGCCGCTCGAAGGCGCCACCACGCCGGCCGCCGCCAAGGCCAGGCTGCTCGAGGTCGACGGCCGCTGGGCCGAATCGAGCTACTGGCAGGCGATCGCCAAGAACGGTTCGCGCTGGACCGCCGACTACCTGCTCGCGGCGCTGGACCTGCGCCGGGGCGCGCAGGGCGGCATCGAGCGCATGCCCGAGGACCAGCGCGCCTTCGGCGGCATCCTGGCGCGCACCTTCGGCATCAGCGCGGTCGTCACGCTCTGGTGCCTGGCGCTGGGCTATCCGCTGGCCTACTGGCTCAGCACCCTGCCCGCCCGGCGCGCCAACGTGCTGATGATCCTGGTGCTGGTGCCGTTCTGGACCTCGATCCTCGTGCGGGTTGCCGCCTGGATCGTGCTGCTGCAGTCCGGCGGGCTGGTCAACCGGGCGCTGATGGGCCTGGGTTTCATCGAACAGCCGCTCGCGCTGCTGTTCAACCGCACCGGCGTCGTGATCGCCATGGTGCACATCCTGCTGCCCTTCATGATCCTGCCGCTGTACAGCGTGATGAAGAGCGTGCCTTCGACCTATGTGCGCGCCGCGGTGTCGCTGGGGAGCGCGCCGCTGGCCGCCTTCCTGCGCGTGTACGTGCCGCAGACCTATGCCGGCATCGGTGCGGGCGGGCTGCTGGTCTTCATCCTGGCCATCGGCTACTACGTGACGCCCGCCCTGCTCGGGGGCGCCGACGACCAGATGCTCTCGTACTACGTGGCCCAGTACACCAACGTCACGGTGAACTGGGGCATGGCGGCGGCACTGGGCGCGCTGCTGCTGGCCGCCACGCTGCTGCTGTACGGCCTGTACCGGCGCATCGTCAAGTCCGAACTGAGCCTGGGGTGAGTCCATGAAACTGCGCACCCTGCTGCCCGACTTCCCCGCCTACGCCACCCCGCTGGACAAGCTGGGGTGGTGGAGCCTGCGCGCCGCCTGCGTGGGCGTGCTGGCCTTCCTGCTGGTGCCGATCATCGTGATCGTGCCGCTGTCGTTCTCCGACTCGTCCTTCCTCGTCTACCCCATCCCGGGCTGGTCGTTCAAGTGGTACCAGAACCTGTTCACCTCGGACGACTGGATCCGGGCGGCGCGCAACAGCTTCATCGTCGCGCCGCTCGCCACCGTGCTCGCGACGGTGCTGGGCACGCTGGCCGCCGTGGGGCTCGCCCGCACCGACTTCGCCTTCAAGGGCGCGCTCATGAGCCTCCTGATCGCGCCCATGGTGGTGCCGATCGTGGTGGTGGGCGTGGCCACCTACCTGTTCTTCGCGCCCCTGGGCCTGGTGGACAGCTACGCCGGACTGATCATCGTGCACGCGGCGCTGGGCGCGCCCTTCGTGCTGACCACGGTGCTGGCGACACTGCAAGGCTTCAACCACAACCTCGTGCGCGCCTCCCAGAGCCTGGGTGCCAGCCAGCTGACCACGTTCTTCCGCGTCACGCTGCCGGTGATCGCGCCCGGCGTGATCTCCGGCGCGCTGTTCGCGTTCGCCACCTCCTTCGACGAGGTGGTGGTCACGCTGTTCCTGGCCGGCCCCTCTCAGGTGACGCTGCCGCGGCAGATGTTCACCGGCATCCGCGAGAACATCACGCCCACCATCGCCGCCGTGGCGACCCTGCTGATCCTCTTCACCACCAGCCTGCTGCTGGTGCTGGAATGGCTGCGCGGGCGCCGGGAGATGAAGTGACCGAAGGTGCGCGCAACCAGCCCCTGAGCGGCAATGCCATGCCGCGCTTCGCGGGGCCGGGCACCATGATGCGGCTGCCCGCGGCCTCCTCGGCCGACGGCCTGGACGCTGCCTTCATCGGCGTGCCGCTGGACATCGGCGCCTCCCACCGCCCCGGAGCGCGCTTCGGGCCGCGCCAGGTGCGCGCCGAGTCCGCGCTCCTGCGGCCTTACAACATGGCCACGGGTGCGGCGCCGTTCGACACGCTGCAGGTCGCCGACCTCGGCGATGTCGCGATCAACACGTATTCGCTGGACAAGTCGCTGGACATCATCAGCGCCTTCTACGACGAGGTGCTGGCCGCGAACTGCCGGCCGCTGACGATCGGCGGCGACCACACGATCGCCCTGCCGATCCTGCGCGCGCTGGCTCGCAGGCACGGGCCCGTGGCGCTCGTGCATGTCGATGCCCATGCCGACGTCAACGACGAGATGTTCGGCGAGCGCATCGCGCACGGCACGCCGTTCCGCCGCGCCGTGGAGGAAGGCCTGCTCGTCACCGACCGCGTCTGGCAGATCGGCCTGCGCGGCACCGGCTATGCGGCCGACGACTTCGACTGGCCGCGCGCGCAGGGCTTCACGGTGGTGCCGGCGCACGAGGTCTGGTGGCGCTCGCTCGCGCCGCTGATGGCCCAGGTGCGCGAGCGCATCGGGAGCGAACAGGCGGTGTACCTCTCGTTCGACATCGACGGCATCGACCCCGCGTTCGCGGGCGGCACGGGCACGCCGGAAATCGGCGGCCTGACGGTGCCGCAGGCGCTGGAGATCGTGCGGGGCTGCCGCGGCCTGAACATCGTGGGCGCCGACCTCGTGGAGGTCTCCCCGCCCTACGACCCGTCCGGCAACACGGCGCTGCTCGGCGCCAACCTGCTGTACGAAATGCTCTGCGTGCTGCCGGGCGTACGATATCGCTGATACAGGAACTCACGGAGACGGCCATGGACATGAAGACCTCCCCGCTCGCCCTGCTCAAGGATCCGAGCCTGCTGAAGACGGACGCGCTGATCAACGGCGAATGGGTCAAGGGCCCCTCGCGCTTCGACGTGCACGATCCCGCCACCGGCATGAAGCTGGCCGACGTGGCAAACCTCGGCGAGCGCGAAGCCGAACAGGCCATCGAGGCGGCGAACCGCGCCTGGCCCGCCTGGCGCAACAAGACGGCCAAGGAGCGCAGCATCATCCTGCGCAAGTGGTACGACCTGCTGATGGCCAACCAGGAAGACCTGGGCCGGCTCATGACCGCCGAACAGGGCAAGCCCTTCCCCGAAGCCAAGGGCGAGGTGGCCTACGGCGCCAGCTTCGTCGAATGGTTCGCCGAGGAAGCCAAGCGCATCAACGGCGAGACCCTGCCGCAATTCGACAACAACCGCCGCCTGCTGGTGATCCGCCAGCCGATCGGCGTCTGCGCCGCCATCACGCCGTGGAACTTCCCGCTGGCCATGATCACGCGCAAGGTCGCGCCGGCCCTGGCCGCCGGCTGCCCGGTGGTGATCAAGCCGGCCGAACTCACGCCGCTCACCGCCCTGGCCGCCGCCGAACTGGCGATGCGCGCCGGCATCCCGGCGGGCGTGCTCAACCTGCTGACGGCCGACGGCCCCAACAGCATCGCGATCGGCAAGGTGTTCTGCGCCAGCGACGTCGTGCGGCACATCAGCTTCACCGGCTCCACCGAAGTGGGCCGCATCCTGATGGGCCAGAGCGCGCCCACCGTCAAGAAGCTCTCGCTGGAGCTGGGCGGCAATGCGCCGTTCATCGTGTTCGACGACGCCGACATCGACTCCGCCGTCGAAGGCGCGATCGCCAGCAAGTACCGCAACGCCGGCCAGACCTGCGTCTGCGCCAACCGCATCTACGTGCAGGAGGGCGTGTACGACGCCTTCGTGCAGAAGTTCGCCGCCAAGGTGGGGACGATGAAGGTCGGCAACGGCTTCGAGGACGGCGTGGTGCAGGGCCCGCTGATCGAACCCGCCGCGGTCGACAAGGTGCAGAAGCACCTCGACGACGCAAAGGCCAAGGGCGCGCAGATCGTCACGGGTGGCAGCAGGCTCAAGGGCCAGTTCTTCGAGCCGACGGTGCTCTCCGGCGCCACCGGCGACATGCTGTGCGCCAAGGAAGAGACTTTCGGGCCGCTGGCCCCTGTCTTCAAGTTCAAGACCGAGCAGGAAGCGATCGCTGCCGCCAACAACACCGAGTTCGGCCTGGCCAGCTACTTCTACAGCCGCGACGTCGGCCGCATCTTCCGCGTGAGCGAGGCGCTGGAATACGGCATGGTGGGCATCAACGTCGGCATCATCGCCACCGAGCACGTGCCCTTCGGCGGGGTGAAGCAGTCGGGGCTGGGCCGCGAAGGCTCGCACCACGGGATCGACGAGTACGTGGAGATCAAGTACCTCTGCGTTGGGGATGTGCTCAAGTAGGCTGGAGGTGGAGCGCAGCGCAACCCCAGCGCTGCGCGAAAGCGCTGGGGTTCGCAAGGCTCACCGCCAGCCTACGAGATACGCGAACACTCACGCTGACGGACACCGCCCTCCCTCTTTGTAAAGCGCTCCTACACCCGGCCCTGACGACCGCTGACTTGGGCGGCTCACGCATTGGATGAAAGTGTGCGGTAGTTAACGCCATCCGCCACAGGAGATCCGTCCATGCCCACCGCAGTCACCCATTGGAGCGACGCCATGTTCACGTCGCTGGCAGCAGCCATGGCGCTGCTGTTCTCGGCGATACCGAAGATCATCGGTTTCGCGCTGATCATCATCGCCGGCTGGTTCATCGCCTCGCTCATCGAGCGCGGGCTGTCGGCCATCCTGCGCACCATCAAGTTCAACCACCTGGCCGAGCGCGCCGGGCTGGCGGACTTCGTGCAGCGCATGGGAATGAACACCGACGCCGCCGGCATGATCGGCCTCGTCGTCAAGTGGTTCGTGCGCCTGATCGCGCTGGTGGTCGCCTTCGACGCGCTGGGCCTGCCCGCCGTCTCCGAAGTGCTGCGCCAGCTGCTGCTGTGGCTGCCGAACGTGGTCGTCGCGATGGTGGTGCTGGTGATCGGCGGCCTCGCGGCCCGCGCCCTGAGCAACCTGGTGCGCGGCGCGGCCAGCGAAGCGGGCCTGTCGAACACCAACTTCCTGGCCAAGACCTCCGCGGTCATCGTCTGGGCCTTCGCGATCGTCGTCGCGGTCAACCAGCTGGGCATCGCCACCGAACTGGTGAACACGCTCTTCATGGCCGTGGTCGGCGCCATCGCCCTCGGCATGGGCCTGGCCTTCGGCCTGGGCGGCCGCGAAACGGCCGGAGAGATCCTGCGCAAGTGGTACGACAAGGCGCAGGAGAACAAGGGCAAGATCGTGCAGGCGGCCGACAACATGGGCGACCAGGCCCGCGAGAAGATGGATGCCGAGCGCGCCCAGTGGCCCACCGGCGGCTACCCGCAAGGCGGGGGCATGCAGGGCGGCCCGGTGCCGGCCGACAAGCGCCACGACGCGGAAGGCGGCTGATCCTCCCAGCAGCCGCCCCATGCGAAGGAGCCCGCAAGCGCGGGCTCCTTTTCATTGGGGCGCAGCTTTCAGTGCACGCGCCGGTAGCCCAGAATGCAGCCATGGCAGCCCCCGCCCCGACAGCGCACGACCCCGTCGTGCGCAGCCTCCTCGACACCGACCTCTACAAGTTCACGATGTGGCAGCCGATGCTGCACAGGCATCCGCAGACGCAGGCGCTGTACCGCTTCGTGCTGCGCAACACGCCCGAGTACCCCCTGGCTGAACTGTGCGACGACGTGAACGCGCAGCTCGACGCGCTGTGCCGCCTGTCCTTCGCCCGCGACGAACTCGACTACCTGGGCGCGCTGCGCTTCATCAAGTCCGATTTCGTCGACTTCCTGCGGATCTTCCGCTTCCAGCGCGATTTCATCCGCGCGTGGGCCGAGGGCGAGCACCTGCGCATCGAGGCCCGCGGGCCGCAGGTGCATGTGATGGGCTTCGAGATCTTCGTGCTGGCGATCGTCAACGAGCTGTATTTCGGCCGTTTCGACCGCGCCGCCGCCTGGGCCGAGGGCCGCCGGCGCCTGCAGGCCAAGATCGCGCAGTTGCGCGCCTTCGAGCACGAGCCCGCGCTGGCGCACCCGTTCGAGTTCTTCGACTTCGGCGTGCGGCGCCGCTACGCGCGCGACTGGCAGGCCGAGGTGGTGGCCACGCTGGCGCGCGAGCTGCCGCAGTCCTTCAAGGGCACGTCCAACGTGCTGCTGGCGCGCGAATGCGGCATCACGCCGATCGGCACCATGGGGCACGAGTACCTGCAGACCTTCCAGGCCACGGGCGTGCGCCTGCGCGACTTCCAGCGCGCGGCGCTGGAGGAATGGGTGCAGGAGTACCGTGGCGACCTGGGCATCGCGCTCACCGACACGGTGGGCATGGAGGCCTTCCTGGCCGACTTCGACCTCTACTTCGCCAAGCTGTTCGACGGCCTGCGGCAGGACTCGGGCGACCCGTTCGCCTGGGGCGAAAAGGCGCTGGCGCACTACGCCCGGCTGCGGATCAACGCGCACGACAAGCGCCTGGTGTTCTCGGACAGCCTCGACGTCGACAAGGCCCTGGCGCTGTACCGGCACTTCGGCGATCGCGTGAACATGGGGTTCGGCATCGGCACGAACCTCACCAACGACGTGGGCCACCAGCCGCTGAACATCGTGATGAAGCTGGTGGAGGTGAACGGCCAGCCGGTGGCCAAGCTCTCCGATGCGCCGGGCAAGACGCTGGCGACGGACGAAACCTTCCTGGCGTACCTGCGGCAGGTGTTCGGGGTCGCGGCGCCGTGAGACCGCTCGTGCGCGAACCCACGAATCGCGAGCACGCCCTTCCCGATCGCCGCCGATGGGCGAATAATGGCCAAAGCGCTGCCGGCGCGCAAAGTCGATCGAGGCGAACGTGAAGTACAAGGACTACTACTCCATCCTGGAAGTACCGCGTGACGCGCAACCCGAGGCCATCAAGAAGGCCTATCGGCGGCTGGCGCGCAAGTACCACCCGGACGTGTCGAAGGAACCGGAGGCCGAGGCCCGCTTCAAGGAGCTCGGCGAAGCCTACGAGACGCTCAAGGACGAGGAAAAGCGCGCCGCCTACGACGCCCTCGGCCAGCGCCGGCCCGGCGAGGAGTTCAGCGCGCCGCCCGACTGGCGCGAGCACTTCCACGCGGGCGCCGCCGGCGCGGCATTCGAGGATATCGACCTGGCCGACCTGCTCGACGCCCTGGGCCGCGGGCGCCATGGCGGCGGCCACCGTGCGGCGCGCCCGCGGCCGGGCCGCGACTTCGACGTGACGGCGGCGATCAGCCTGCGCGACGCGCAGCGCGGGACGACTTTCGAGATGACCGTGCAGCGGCCCGAGGGCCCGCAGACGCTGCAGGTCACGGTGCCGCCGGGCGTGACCGACGGCCAGAAGCTGCGCCTGCGCGGCCGCGGCGGCAAGGGCAGCAACGGCGGCGCGGACGGCGACATCTACGTGCACCTGCAATTGCTGCCCGACCCGCACTACCGGGTCACCGGCAAGGACCTGTTCTTCGACCTCGCCCTGGCGCCGTGGGAAGCGGCGCTGGGCGCCGAGGTGCGCGTGCCCACCCTGGACGGCGAGGTGCTGCTGAAGGTGCCCGAAGGCACGCACTCCGGGCAGAAGCTGCGCCTGCGCGGCCGCGGCCTGGGCCCGCCCAGCAGCCGCGGGGACCTGTATGCGATCGCGCACATCGACGTGCCACGCGACCTGAGCGCGCGCGAACGCGAACTGTTCGAAGCCCTCGCCAAGGAGAGCCGCTTCGATCCAAGGATGGCGAAGGAGGGGCAGCCATGAACGGCGAAACCGACCACCTGATGCCCGACGACCGCCGGGTGCTCTCCCCGGCCGAATTCGCAGCCGCGGCCGGCCTGACCGAGCCCGAGCTGCGCGAACTGCAGGACTACCGCCTCCTGAACCCTGCGGAACTCGATCTGCGCACCGCGCTCGCGCTGCGCGAAGCCCGGACGCTGGGCACGGACTTCGACCTCGACCTGTTCACCGCCGGCCTGCTGGCGCGCTACATCCGGCAAGTGGGCGAACTGCGATCGGAAGTGCAGCGGCTGCGGGCGCAATCGGCGGCGCGCAGCGTGTACACCGAGGTCTCCTACACCGCCGTGCACGTGCACGGCGCGGGCTAGGCGGCCTCAGGCCGAGGGACGCTCCGAGGCCGGCGCGCGCTTCAGGTGGGCGCGCACCTTGTCCGCCTCGTCGCCCACCGCGGCCACGGCTTCCTTCACGCGCTTCTCGCTCACGTTGAAGTGCCGCGCCCAGGCGCAGACGGCGTAGTCGTAGCTGATGTCGATGCGTTCCTTGCGGGCGGAACGGGTGGGGTTCTGCTGGGGGACCATCGCTTGTGTCATCTCCGAAAGCGACGATGCTAGCCAGCGGCCCACGCCGCCGGTGTAGGACGCGGCCCAGCCTGCGCGACAGCGCGGCAGTGGCCTAGAAGACCTTGGCCAGTTCCATCGCCAGCAGCGCCTGCAGTTGATTGCGCAACTCCGAGCGGCTCACGCGGCTGGTGGCGCCATCGTGCCAGGTGCCGAGCTCGACGACGTTGTCGGCCTCCACGATCTCCAGGAACGGGAAGTTCAGGTTCCGCCGCAGCACGTGCTGGCGCAGCGCCTCGAAGCCGCCCTCGCGCACGGCCTCGTCGAGGATGATCATGTCCGGCAGTTCCAGCTCGCAGAAGCGCACCGCCTGCGCGCAGTCCTGCACCACGTCGAGCACCAGCCGCATGCGGCGGCAGACCATGTCGATCTCCCAGGCCGTCTCGGTATTGCGCGTGACCAGCAGCAGGTGGTGGCCGGCGAACGAGGACGAGGCCGCCGACAGGTCCGCGCCGGCATCCACCTCCATCGCCGTGAGGCCGGCCAGCTGCTTGACCGTGCGCGGGAATTCCACCGTGATCTGCACGAACTCCGTCTCGCTGCTGCGGCGCACCGTCACGCCGGTGGCGTCGGCCAGCCGGCACAGGTAGATCCAGTGCAGCGAGTGCGAAGCCTCGATCTCGCGGCCGTCGCGGAAGTGCGGCCGCGAGCGGATGGTGAGCAGCGCGTGCTCGGGCCAGTGCTGCATCGCCAGCCACACCTGCAGCCGCTCGCCGTCGCAGGCGGCGCATTCCAGCGCGATTTCGCACAGGCTCACCAGCAGCGCCGGATCGGTGATCACCTCCAGGGGCTGCAGGTGCGGCTCGATCTCGATGCCCTGGCGCAGGTAGCGCCCCTCGTTCTCGTCCAGCACGTGGCGGATCACCTCCGCAAGGTCCAGGCGCTCGTGCGACTGGCGCAGCCGCCCGTGCGCCAGGCGCGTGATCTGCTGGCTGGTGATGGCGATGCGCTGCAGGTGGTCTGCCGCGTCGGTGAAGGCGCGTGCTTCGGAATGCGTCATGAGGCCCGCGGCCTTGAGCCGCTGGACGACCTCCAGCGCGGGGGTGACGTGGTGCGCGAGCTCCGCGCCGATGAGGCCAGGCACCTCCCAGGCGTCGATGCCCGCCACGTCGCGCGGCGCTGCCGACCCGATTCGCTTCATGCGCGCTACTGTAGGGTCGGCGGCCACCGCATCGTGAAGCTTTGCTGACCCGCAGCGCGCGGCGTGCGCATTGTTTGATCGCGCGCAAACCCGCACGAAGCGCCGCACAATCGATGCTTCGCGAAAGACAGGAGCCCCAGCATGCGCCACGTTCCCCTGGGCCGCACCGGCCTGTTCGTCTCCGAGCTGTGCCTCGGCACCATGACCTTCGGCGGCAGCGAGGGCATGTGGGGCGCCATCGGCAAGCTGCAGCAATCCGACGCGGAGCGGCTGGTGGGCCAGGCGCTGGACGCGGGCATCAACTTCATCGACACCGCCGACGTGTACGCGGGCGGCGCCTCGGAGCAGATCACCGGGCAGGCGCTGCGCAACCTGAAGGTGGCGCGCGACCAGGTGGTGGTCGCCACCAAGGTGTTCGGCGAGACCGGCCCCGGCGCCAACATGCGAGGCGCCACGCGCAGCCACATCCTCGACGGCGTGAAGGCGAGCCTGAAGCGCCTGCAGCTCGAACACATCGACCTGTACCAGATCCACGGCTTCGACCCCGCCACGCCCATCGAGGAGACCGTGCGGGCGCTGGACCAACTGGTGCGCCACGGGCACGTGCGCTACGTGGGCGTCTCGAACTGGGCGGCCTGGCAGATCGTGAAGGCGCTGGGCATCTCCGAGCGCCTGGGCCTCGCGCGCTTCGAGTCGCTGCAGGCGTACTACACGGTGGCGGGCCGCGACCTCGAACGCGAGCTGATCCCGATGCTGCGCAGCGAGGGGGTGGGGCTGATGGTGTGGAGCCCGCTGGCGGGCGGGCTGCTAAGCGGCAAGTACGGGCGAGCGCAGCAGGCGGAGGCAGGCAGCCGGCGTGTTTCCTTCGACTTCCCGCCGGTGAACAAGGACCGTGCGTGGGATGTCGTCGACGTGATGCGCGAGATCGCGCAGGCGCGCGGCTGCACGGTGCCGCAGGTGGCGCTGGCGTGGCTGCTGCACCAGCCGCAGGTGACGAGCGTGATCGTGGGCGCGAAGAAGCCGGAGCAGCTGGCCGACAACATCGGGGCGACGCAGGTGCGGCTGGAGGCGGGGGAGATGGAGAAGCTGGATGCGGTGAGCAAGCTGCCGGGGGAGTATCCGGGGTGGATGTTCGAGAGGCAGGGAGAAGCGCGGAGGAAACAGCTGCGGGACGCAGCGCGCTGAAACCGACTGGAGCGGGCGATGGGAATCGAACCCACGTCTTGAGCTTGGGAAGCTCAGGTCCTGCCATTGAACGACGCCCGCGGTTCAGGAGCGGATTCTAAGCGGGATTCGGCGGAGCCTTCCAGCGGCTGGGCATAGAAATGGCGTCACTTGCGAGGCGGCGACCAGGGCTGCTTCCAAGGTCCATCTTTGGTGTCTGCTTCGACTCGATTGCTGTTGTCACGCTTTAACTGCGCTGGTGGCGTCCTTCCGGACCAAACATACGGTTCGCGCGGCGAACGAGTGGCCGCTTCAGACTGGCTGCTGCCGTTCGAATCTGGCGGAGGAATGTCGGCTGATGTTCTCCACTTGGCTGGGCCAATTTCCAAGTGCTCCGTTCGGTCACCTCCTCTTCGAAACGCCTGGTTACGGTAAGCTGCGATGAGGAGGAAGAGAACACTATGGCTTCGACAGGTGGCGCCGGCAGGCGTAAGTGGGTAGCGTGGACGGTGGCCGTTGTACTCGTCGCGGCAAGCGGCACTGGCGCAGTCGTCTTCCACGAAAGAAAGCAGCAGGCCGCCCAAAACGCAGCTCATAAGGACGCGGTTCGCGCAGCGGTGAAGATGGCGAGCATCTATGCCACCGACATCGGCGAGCTTGAGACGAAGTCGTCCAAGATCACTTTCGGGGAGTACTTCAAAAAGACTGAAGCTGCTCTTTCGGAGATCGACAAGTCAGCGATCCAGCTAAAGAGCGCTGCGACGGGTGCCAACCCATACTTGGACCCGAGCCTCGGATACATCAAGCAAGTGCAGGATCTGATCCGCACCTTGAACGCGGGCACGCGCGCTACCATGAGCGCCAGTTCAGTCTCGGACCGCGTCGATCGGATTGCCGGCGGAAGTTTCAGCGTCAGTTTTAGATTGGAACAACTCCAGGAAGCCCAGCGGGATCTGAAGAAGGCCATCGAGGACAAGGAGAAAGCTGATGCTGAAGGTCTTCAACAACTAAAGTCTCTCAGACCGAAGGCAGCGTGGGTACAGACGACTCTTGGGCCGGATGCTGGCATCGCTCCCAATCTGTTCGACGAATTGGAAAAGAAGCTAAGCGGGAGCAAATCGAAGGCGTCGTAGGGGGTTCGATTCCTCTTTCCCTAGGCCGAACTACCTGCGCCACCCCTGACCGCTCACAGCGAGGGATTTCTCATGCTGCCGGAGAACTTCAGGACCTACTTTGACCACGAGTGCAGCAGCGCATTCGCAGACCGCTGGAGCGCAATGAAGGAGCCCCTGCAGCGGCTGCTTGATGCGGCTGAGCGGCGCGGCGGCATGCTCTCGGGAGGATACATAGGCGGGTTGCGAGACATTTATTCGAGTGAGGTGCAGGAGCGCAGTAAGGCGATCATGGCGGCGCTCGAGACAGCCGCGGTTGCTTTTCGAACAGACCTCTCGCCTCTAATGGATGAAGAGATCGTCCAACTCGCGGAATCCCGCTTCACGCCGCAAGTCGAGGCACTGAGGGGCGCCTACAAACGGGAAATCGAAAGCCTTTCAGCTCAACTCCCTGAGCAGGTGGCATACCTCACGGACACGAAAATCGCCGCTGCTTCGGCGGGTCTATCCAATGGTGTGCGTCGATTTCTTTGGAAGCTCCACAACGTGCCGAAACCTATGCCCGCGCCGACCACTCAGAACACGATGAACGTGCACGGAACCGTGATGACTGCGGTTCAGGCCGGCGCGAATTCGGTTACGCATATCCAGCAGACGCTGCAGATCGGCGCCGACGCGACCAGGCTGATCGAGGCGCTCGGGACGCTCCGCGCTCACCTCGCCGAGGCGGAGGACGTTCCCGCAGATGCAAAGCAGGCAATCGTGGAGCAAGTCGACCAGGCTCACGGAGAGCTGGCGCGTGAAGCTCCGAACAAGTTTAAGGTAACGGCGACTCTGTCGGGAGTGGGCACCCTTATCCAGACCATGGGCAGCCTGCAAGGCGCATGGGACGTCGTGAAGGTCGCGGCCAGCGCCTTCGGAATCAATCTCTGACCTCTTCGAGCCGCGCATCGTGTCCTGGGCCGACAACGAGTTCAAGATCGTAGGCTAAGGCGTATGGATGCCGCGTACTTCTCTGGAGCGCTGACGCCGCTCATTGGCTTCACGCGATCAACAGTGGCGGCGTTCCGCCCCGGATGGCGGCTCCAGACTGATTGCTGACGGCCCCGAATCTTGTACCCGAGTGACGCCTTTTTTCGGAACGTGCCGTTCGCCAGTCAGTCGAGGGGTGATGGCCCTATGCAATATGACGAACGCTGAACGCATCTCTCTACCGATCTGACGAAGGATTGAGCTTCGAGTCCGCACGGGTCGGACCATACGCCAGCTTAGGACGCCAGCGTACTCTGTTGCTCGCCACTATCGCTCTTGCTCGCGGCGTATGCTCGCTTTGGCGCCGCTTGGTGTAGCATCAATGCAACCAGGCCAACATTGAGCGAAGATGAAAACCGTCGTGTTTTTCAACAATAAGGGCGGCGTCGGGAAGACGACGCTGCTGTGCAATCTGGCCGGCTACCTCGCTCTCGAAAGACATGCCAAGGTCTTGGTGATTGATGCCGATCCGCAGTGCAACGCGACTCAGAGCATGTTCAGCGACACAACGCTGTCGAACCTCTACGAGAAGAAGTCGTTCACGATTGACAGCGTCGTTAGACCCTTGTCACTCGGCAAAGGATTTACGAGCGACTTCCAACCGATACGTAGCCCGTCGTTTGGGACCGATGTCTTGCCTGGAGATCCGCGTCTTGCACTCACCGAGGATCTGCTTGCGACGGACTGGGGGCAGGCCACGTCTGGGAGCGTCCGCGGCCTGAGAACAACGCTACTCTTTCGACACCTTCTGGAATTTGCTAGTGACTACGACTACGTGTTTTTCGACGTAGGACCTTCACTCGGTGCAATTAATCGTTCAGTCTTGCTTGCGGCCGATTACTTCTTGACGCCGATGTCGACAGACATCTTTAGTTTGCGAGCGCTCGAAAACATTTCGCTGTCACTGCAGAAATGGCGGAAGCAGTTCACCGCCTCGGTAGAGTCGATCAATGAAGATGAGGTTAGCGAGGTAGGTGTCGGCGATCTGACTTGGCGCTTGCGCTTTGTCGGCTATGTCACTCAGCAGTACACTGCAAAGCGCGATGCTGGCGGTGAACCGCGAGCTGTTCGAGCTTTCGAGCAAATCCATAGGAAGGTGCCTTCGGCAGTGGCCAAGGAGCTAGTTGCACCGCTGCAACCTGAACACGCCGCGATCAACTATTCCTTGGGAACAATTCCGACTCTCCATAGCCTGATCCCTCTCAGTCAGACCAGCAGGCGACCAATCTTCGCATTGCGCGCCGCGGATGGTGTTGTAGGAGCCCACTTCGCCAAGGTAACAGAGTACCGAAAGACGATCGGTTCGATAGCGACCCGGTTACTCACCAATATCAAGGCCTTCGAATGATCGCGTGGCCGACGCCATTGATCGAAGAGATTGCACGCCGTCGCGCGATTTTGTTCCTTGGATCGGGTGTTTCGAAGCAGTCGACAGGAGTTGGCGGCAAGAGACCCCCTCTGTGGAATGAATTCCTGGAGGCTGGAGTCGCTCGCTGCGCGCAAGCCAAGCAAGCCAGAGAAGTGCGAAGCTTCATCAAAGCTGGCGAACTGCTAATGGCTTGTGAGCTACTTAAGGAAGCGCTTGGCAATGGTTGGGGGCCGTTGATCGACGATGAGTTCGTTAATCCTCACTATCAGCCATCGCGGATTCATGATCTGATCTTCAAGCTCGACGTCAGGCTTGTTGTGACGCAGAACTTCGACAAGATCTATGACACGCTGGCGGCGGCCCAGTCGCAAGGCACGGTCGTGGTTAAGTCGTACAGCGAGGACGATGCTGCAACGTTCATTCGAAAGAGGCAACGGGTCGTGCTGAAGGCACACGGCTCAATCGATTCTCCCAACGAGATGGTTTTCACTCGCGGCGACTATGCAAGGGCGCGGCACGCGCACGCGGGGTTCTATGCGCTCTTAGACGGGTTAATCCTCACTCACACATGCCTATTCATCGGATGTGGACTCAACGATCCGGATATTTCGATGATGCTGGAGCGAGCGGTCCAGCTCCACCCTTCGACATTTCCACACTACATCGCGATGGGTACCACGGCGAGTGCTCAGGTCCTGAAAGCATACCGGCGAACATTGAATCTCGAGGTCCTTCCGTATCGATCTACAGACAATCACGTTGCACTGACCGAAGCACTTGAACAACTGGTTGGACTGGTTGAGTCTCGTCGAGATGGTTTGGCCGCCTCACGCGACTGGTAACTCGTCTTGAATTCGACGCTATTCTTACCGTGACGCACCTACGAGTGTTCGGTTCGTGGATCTCCAGGTACGCCAATGGCCGGCCGCCAATGTCTGGAGCACGAATCTTGAACTCTAGGAGAGCATGCCTGCGGTGACCGCAGCGCTTGAAGTTTGCCAGCATTGTTCGCATCGCTTTTCAATCGGTCGGCGACGGAATCAGGCTTGTTGCTCGTATGACGGTGATCCTGCCGCAACCGTGAGTTCAGGCAGCAGTCGCCGCTGACCGCAACCGCTGCAAAGCAGTCGTTTCTCGCCGACAAGGAGAGGTCACTGCTGCCCCAGTTTCAAGCGAGCGTCAGTTCGCTCTTGGGCCAGATGCAGCCCTGGTCGCCGCCTCGCAAGTGACGCCATTTCTGTGCCCAGCCACTGGAAGGCTCCGCCGAATCCCGCTTAGAATCCGCTCCTGAACCGCGGGCGTCGTTCAGTGGCAGGACCTGAGCTTCCCAAGCTCAAGACGTAGGTTCACGCCGCCGATGCGGAACTGCGAGCCGTGCCTTCCCAGCTTGAACAAGAATTCCGGCTATTAAACACAAGCCGGCATTGCTTTAATTGGGCTCGCGCGTCGCATTCATCGGTCCGGGCCCAATCCCGATCGCACATGCGTCCCCTGCCCCTCACCTTCACCGGCGGCCCCGACGACCTCCGCCGCCACACCCGCCGCGATCTCCTGATCAACATCGTCCTCGGCGGCCTCTACACACCCATCGCGCGCCGGCACACTAACGAATACCTCGCTGCCCACACCACCCTCGACGGCACGCCGCTCGTGCACGTCGACCTGCCGCACTCGCGCTGGCCCGCGATCCTGCTGGTGCTCGCCTTCGTCGCGCTGCGCGTCGCCAACGAATTCGGCGCCGGGCCGCCGCTGCCCCTCGTGATCGTGTGCGGCGTGCTGCTTCTTCCCTACCTGTGGGGCACCGTGACGATGCGGGCCGTCGGCGCCGTGCGCTGGCGGCAACTGCAGCCCTGGTTCACGCCGAGGTGGAAGGAGATCTACCTGCAAAGCTGGCCGCTGCTCCTGCTCGGGGCGGCGTGGGCCATCGCGCAGCCGCGCGTCGCCGCCATCGCACCCGCGCCCGGCGCGATCGACCTGCGATGGCTCGCGGCCCTGGCCGCAGCGGCGATCGTCGCCTTTCCGCTGCTCGCACGCCAGTCCTTCAACTGGCGCCGCCTGCGCCTTACGCACACGCGCGTGGCCGGTGTTCCCATCACCTGGGACGCGCCCTTCGCGCGTTACCTGCGCCTGTGGTTCCTCGCTGCGCTGGCCGTGCTCGTGACGGCGGTCGCGCCCGTGCTGCTCCTGCGCCAGGCCCTCTTCGGCTCGCTGGCGGACTTGCCGGAGACCCAGGCCGCTCTGGTGTACCTCGCCGCGATCCTGCTGGCCTTCCTGCTGTCGGTGCCGGCACGCGCATGGTACGAAGCCGAGGTCTTCCATCTCACCTGGGACGGGCTGCGGGTGGATGACCGGCTGCGCGTCGAGTGCGGCCTCGACGTGCGTGCTTTCGTCCTCACGCGCACCGCAGGCGCGTGGCGCACGTTCATCACCTTCGGCTTGCACCATCCCCGCGCCGTCGTCGCGGCGTACCAGGCCAGGCTGGCGGCCCTGAGGGTCTGGGCCGCGTAACGCGCTTCGCAATCGGCATGTGCGTTGTTGCCCGACGCCGCCTCGCAGCTCGCACAAAGGGAGGAGACACGCGCGCCGGCCGCGCAAAACCGCGCCGTTGCATGCTCGAATGCCGGCGGCAAGTCGGCCCGGGTCGCGGGGCGACAGCCGTCAACACGAGGGGAACGCACTTGAAGCCCAAAACGATTGCCTTGACTCTGGCCGCCGGCGCGGTCGCGATGCTGGTGGCCGCCTGCGGCGGCGGCGGTGGTGGCGATGCCCCGCCAGCGCCTGCTCCCGCACCCGATCCTTCGCTGCAGGTCTCCGGCACGGCCGCCACCGGCGCGGCGCTCGCCGACGCCTCGGTGGAAGTGAAGTGCGCCACCGGCACGGGCACGGCCACCACCGGCGCGACCGGCATGTACACGGTCACGATCACCGGCGGCGCCCTGCCCTGCCTGGTGGAAGTGAAGAAGACCGTCGGCGGCACCACGATCACGCTGCACTCGGTGGTGGAGGCCGGCACGCTGAACGAGACCGACCGCCGAACCAGCGCGGTCGCGAACGTCACGCCGATCACCGAGATGATCGTGGCGCACCTGGGCGCCGCGCTGCCCGAGGACAGCTTCAAGGGCTTCAAGGGCGACGCGATCACGCAGGCCCAGATCGATGCGGCCAAGGCCGCAATCGTCACCGCGCTGAAGAACGCCGGCATCGACGTGAGCGGCATCGATCCGCTGAAGGCGGAACTCGTGGCCGGCACGTCCTCCGGCAAGGGCAACGCCTACGACCAGCTGCTCGACGCGCTGGGCGCGAAGGTGGACGACGACGCGCTGAAGATCGTGGTGAACCAGATCGCCGCCGCCGCGCTCGCCAAGTCCGACGACGGCCTGAAGGACGCGATGGAGGCCGTGTCCGGCGGCAGCCTGGCCGGCTGCCCGGTGGCCGTGAGCGGCAAGTACCGCACGGTGGACCACTTCGGCCGGCTGGTCACGCGCTCCGTCGACTTCAAGACGATGAAGTTCCAGGCCGCGACCGGCACGGACATGCTCGACATCACCGCCGATGCCACCAGGCCTTGCGAGTTCACGGCCAGCGGCACGGTGGGCGGCCAGGCGGCGGAGTACCAGGTGGTGATGGGGCCGAACGGCCTGGGCGCCTATCGGTCGCGCAACCTGAACCCGGCCACGCCGGGCACGGTGGGCTACATCTTCCCGGCGCAGTCGCACTCCTATTCCGCCTTCCGCGGCACGTGGACCTTCCTGCAAAGCGGCGTGGTCGACCCCGGCAGCCTCACCCACCTGCCCGGCCAGGTCACCTTCGGCGAGGAGCGCAAGGTGAGCGTGTGCGACTACAACACCAGCACCTGGCAGTGCGTCGCCGACACGACGGCCAACATCACGGCCACCGAACGGGCGGACGGCGGCATCGACGTGGGCGACGCCAGCGGCACCGGCGTGACGCTGTATGCATACCGCGCCCCGAACGGCAGCTTCGCGCTGTTCGGCACGACCGATGCCAACGGCGGCACGCCGACCACGGACCCGGCGAGCACGCTGATCGCGGGCAAGCTTTCCACGCTGCCGCTGCCCGCCGTGGGCACCGAGGTGAAGTTCTGGGACGTGCAGCTGGCCATCACCGGCACCACGCGCACCACCACCGCCCCCAGCCCGGACTCGAACACGGTCCTCACGGTGGATGCCGCCACGCAGACGGTGACGCGCAAGCGCTCCTCGGATGGCCGCGAGGATGTCGTGCACTACAACGACCCGCTGGCCGGGGTGCGCACGCGCGATGCCGGAAGCTTCAACAACCAGCCCTTCGCTGCCGTCCACCAGATCCCGCTGCCGGGCATGGGCCTGACCCTGTCGGTCAACAGCGTGCCGGCCAGCGCGACGAGCACGTACATCGTCAACATCAGCGTGAACCGGCCGTAAGGCGCCCTTCCGCTGCTCGATGGCAGGCCCGGACGGTTTCGCCGTCCGGGCTTTTTCATGGGCCCCCTGCACGGATCCGCATCCGCCGCTACACTCCGCGCGGCCCGCCCCCCGGGGCGCGCCCGGCCAGAACCAACAAGAGCCAAGGCCTCGCGATGGATTTGTCAGAGCAGTCGTTGCACGGGTTGATCGAGCTGGTCTACGACGCGGCGGAACACCAGGAGCGCTGGCGCGCGGTGTACGACCGGCTGCGGGACGTGCTGCGGGTCAAGTCGATCCACATGTTCGCCCTCGACAAGCGCCACGGCACGCTGTCGTACAGCGACGGCGCGAACCTGCCGGTGGAAGGCGAACTGGCCTACCTGCAGCGCTACCGCTTCATCGATCCGCGCATCCCGCTCGTGCTGTCGAAACCCGTGGGGACCTGGACGCACTTCCCGCAGGACCTGCCGCCCGACATGGTGGCCACGCACCCGCTCTACCAGGAATTCCTCGTCCCCTACGACCGCGCGTTCGGCAGCGCCTGCGTGCTGGTGGACACGCCCGAGGCGAGCGTGGTCTTCTCCACCCTCGGCGGCGCGGCGGAAGGGCCGCTCGCGCCCGAAGCGCTCGCCGTCCTCGATCGGCTGCTGCCGCACCTGGCGCGCGCCTGCCGCATCAGCCTGCGCAGCTTCGTGTATTCGACGCAGGCGCTCGTGGGGCACCTGCTGGTGAACCGGCTGCGCCAGCCGGTGATCCTGACCGGCCCCGAAGGGGAGGTGGTGCACACCAATCCGGCGGCCAAGGAACTGCTGCGGACGGTGGACCTGGTAAGGGTGGAGGAGGGGCGGCTGCGCCTGCCCTCGCCGCACCAGGAGGAACTGCTGCGGCGCTGCGCGGAGATGGAACAGGCCCTGAAGGGCCCGGACAGCGAGGCGGCGGAGGATGGCGAGGACACGCAGTTCCGCTCGCTGCGCATCACGGCGCCGGACCAGCCCGACGCGCTCTATGCCTTCTTCACCCTGCTGTCGCCGCAGGGCGCGATGGGCACCTTCGGGCTGCGGCCGGTGGTGATGCTGCTGTTCTACCACCCGGCCTCCGCGCCCGCGAGCGACGGCAACCTGCTGCACGCGGTGTTCGGCCTCTCGCCGGCGGAAGCGCGCATCGCGACGCTGCTGGCCGAGGGGCTGTCGCTCAAGCAGATCGCCGAGGTGCAGGGCACGCAGCACGACACGGTGCGCAAGCAGCTGCGGTCGATCTACGAAAAGACCGCGACCAATCGCCAGCCCGAACTGGTCCGCCTGCTGTTGCACCTGCCGCACCAGGCCGTGCAGTACTGAGGGGGACTGGCCGTTTCCTTTCGCACGCGTGCGAAAGGCCCCTTACCCCGCTTGCCGCAGATACACCGGCAGGTCCATGCTCGGCGGCCTGGCCCCTGCCTGGAAGAACAGGTCGGCCACCCACCCGCGGTGATAGGTCTTGTGGTTGACGACGTGCAGCAGGATGTCGGCACGGCTCATGGCCCCCGGGCCGCCGTCGACGAAGCGGAACGCGACGACCTCGGCGTGCGCGTCTTCCGGCAGCGCGTCGGCGTAGGCCACGTACCACTGGTCCATGAGCGCCTGGGCCTGGCGCAGTTGGGCCAGCGGCGTGGGCTCCTTCGTGTTGAGTGCGGTGAAGCCATGCGGCCGCCCTTCCAGGTGCGCCTGCCAGATCTGGTCGACCACGTACGCGTGGTTCAGCGTGTGCACCATGTTGCCGAACAGCGTGGGGCGCGCGGCGGTCGCCACTCCCTCCGGCAGTTCGGAGACGGCCTGGAACAGCCTGGCATTGGCCCAGGCGCTGTAGCGCGTGAGCCTTCGGATCTGGGTGGCGGCACTCATGTCCGCATGCTACTTCGGGCCAGCTGCCGGCAGCGCCGTGGCGCCACGGATCGTTCAGTGGAAATTCCGCGCAGGGTCCCGGCCGCGGCCAAGACGACCCAGCAAGGGCGTGAGGTCCTCCAGCTGCTCCGCGATCAGGTGCTTGACCTGCCCGCCGCTGTCGACGTCGCGCTGCCACACGCCGCGCACGGCCATCAGCTTCGAGTGGAGCAGTGCATCGCGCTGCTGTTCGCGCACGTGCTTCCACACGATCACGTTGACCGGGCCGGTCTCGTCCTCGAGCGTGACGAAGATGGTGCCGTTGGCGGTCTGCGGCTGCTGGCGCACGGTGACGATGCCGCAGGCGGCGGCCTTGCGGTTGTGGGGTAGCTGGTCCAGTTCCTGCGCGGTCAGGAGCTTCATGCGCTTGAGGCGCGATCGCAGCAGGGCGACGGGATGGCGCCGCAGCGTGAAGCCCATCGCGCTGTAGTCGAAGAAGATCTCCTCGCCTTCCCTGGCCTCGGGCAGCAGCAGCGCCTGTTCGTTGATCGGCGCTCCGCGCAGCATGCCCGGCGCCTTGTGCTGCGCCGAGGCTTCCCAGACCTGCTGGCGGCGGTGGCCGGCGAGGGACTGCAGCGCGTCGGCGGCGGCGAGGGCGTTGAGGTCCTTGAGATCGAGCTGCGCGCGCAGGGCGAGGTCTTCGACGGTGGTGAAGGGGCGGTCGCAGCGGGCCTGGACGATGCGTTGGGCGCCGGCTTCGGTGAGGGAGCCGACCATCCTCAGGCCGAGTCGGACGCTGGGGCGCAACTGGGGCCGCAAATTGGGGTCAGATTCCAATTTCGTTCCGAAATTGGAATCTGACCCCAATTTGCTATCTGCCGCCAACGTGCAATCCCAGTCGGAGAACGAGACATCCGGCGGCAGCACCTTCACGCGATGCCGCTGCGCATCCTGGATCAACTGCGCGGGCGCATAGAAGCCCATGGGCTGCGAGTTGAGCATCGCGGCGAGGAAGGCCTCGGGCTCGTGGCATTTGAGCCAGCTGCTGTCGTACGCGAGCAGCGCGAAGCTGTAGGCATGGCTTTCGGGAAAGCCGTATTCGCCGAAGCCCAGGATCTGCTTGAAGATGGACTCGGCGAATTCCAGCCGGTAGCCGTTCTTCAGCATGCCCTGGATCAGGCGGTCCTGGAACTTGTGCACGCCGCCGCTGCGCTTCCACGCCGCCATGGAACGCCGCAACTGGTCGGCCTCGTCGGGCGAGAAGCCGGCGGCGATCATGGAGATCTGCATCACCTGCTCCTGGAAGATCGGGATGCCCAGCGTGCGCTCCAGCGCGGGCCGCAGCGCCTCTTTCTCGAAGAGGACCTCCCCGCCATTGCGCAGCCGCTCGCGCGCCTTCAGGTACGGATGGATCATGCCGCCCTGGATGGGGCCGGGCCGCACGATCGCGACCTCGATCACGAGGTCGTAGAACACCTGCGGCTTCAGGCGCGGCAGCATCGACATCTGCGCCCGGCTCTCGATCTGGAACACGCCCACCGTGTCGGAGCGGCAGATCATGTCGTAGGTGGCCTGGTCCTTGTCGGGGATGTCGGTGAGAGCGAACGGGCGGCCGCGGCGCTGGCCCACGAAATCGAGGCAGCGGCGGATGGCCGTGAGCATGCCCAGCGCCAGCACGTCCACCTTCAGCAGGCCCATCTCGTCGAGGTCGTCCTTGTCCCACTGGATCACGGAGCGATCGGGCATCGCCGCGTTTTCCACCGGCACCAGCCGCGTGAGCTTGCCCTGCGTGAGGACGAAGCCGCCCACGTGCTGCGAGAGATGGCGCGGAAATCCCATCAGCTCCTCGGAGAGCTCCATCCACAACGCCAGCGTCTTCTCCGCGACCTCGAGGCCCAGGTGCGCCGCCAGTTCGCCCAGCTTGCCGACGCGCAAGCCCCGCTCGTCGAACCAGAAGTGGTCCTTGGCGAAGGCGTCGACCAGCGCCTCCGGCACGGCGAGCGCCTTGCCCGCATCGCGGATCGCGCTGCGCGAGCGGTAGCTCGCGACCACGGCGGCGATGGCGGAGCGGTCGCGCCCGTACTTGCGGTAGATGTACTGGATCACCTCCTCGCGCCGCTCGTGCTCGAAGTCGACGTCGATGTCGGGCGGCTCCTTGCGCTCGCGGCTGATGAAGCGCTCGAACAGCAGGTCGGAGCGCGCGGGGTCGACGGCGGTGATGCCCAGGCAATAGCAGACGGCGGAATTGGCCGCCGAGCCGCGCCCCTGGCACAGGATGCGCTGCGAGCGCGCATAGCGCACGATGTCGTGCACCGTCAGGAAGTACATCTCGTAGGCGCAGTCGGAGATCAGGTCCAGCTCGCGCACGAGCTGCTTGCGCACGCGCCAGGGCACCCCTTGCGGATAGCGCTGGCCCGCACCCTCGATCGTGAAGCGGCGCAGGGCCTGGCGCGGCGTGAGCCCCGCGGGCACCGTCTCCAGCGGGTACTGGTACTTGATCTCCTCCAGGCTGAAGCTGCAGCGGTCCGCCACCGTGATCGTGTGTTCCAGCCATTCCGCGGGATAGAGCGTGGCCAGCCGCATGCGATGGCGCAGGTGGCGCTCGGCATTCGGCTGCAGCGCGAAACCGCATTCGGGCACGGGCTTGCCCACGCGCACGGCGGTCATCACGTCCTGCAGCGGCTTGCGCGAGCGCGCGTGCATGTGCACGTCGCCGGCGGCCACCACTTCGATGCCGGTGCGGTCGCTGGCCTGCTGCAAGGCCTGCTGCCAGAGTTCGTCGTCGCCATCGAGCAGCAGTTCGCCGGCGAGCCAGGCGCGCTCGCCGAAGATTCGGCAGGCCCATGCGATGCGTTCGCAAAGGTCTTCGAGCGGCAGGCCGTGTTCGGGCGCGAGCAGGATCTCGCAGTCCTGCAGCAGGGGGAAATCGCTGCGGTCCCGCGCGCAGACGTACTCGCCCTTGTCCGCCTGCATGCGCGCCGCGGTGATGAATTCGCACAGGTTGCCCCAGCCGCGCACGTTGCGGGCGAGCGCGACGAGACGGAATCCGTCGAGGGCGAATTCGGAACCCAGGATCAGCTTGAGCCCGAGCTTCTTCGCCTGCGCATGCGCGCGCACCACGCCCGCCACCGAGCATTCGTCGGTGATCGCCAGCGCCGTATAGCCCAGTTCCTGCGCGCGCTGCACCAATTCCTGCGGATGCGAAGCCCCGCGCTGGAAGCTGAAATTCGAGAGGCAATGCAGCTCGGCGTAGTCGGGCAGCCAGGACATGGTGGGCCTTCAGGCGTAGAGGCCATGCAGGAACCACTGCGCGCGGTCCTGGTCGGCCGCGAGCCGCTCGCGGAACACCCACAGCAGGCCCGCGGAGACGCTGCGGGCGATGAAGTAGTCGCGCAGCACGGGGGCGGGGGATTGCGGGTCCCACCAGGCGGCTTCGAGGCGGCGGGCGCGGGTGAGGAGCTGCAAGGGCCCCTGGTACAGGGGCTTGTCGCCCTTGACGTGCAGCTTCAGGGGCTCGCGGAGGATCCAGGGGGGAAGGAGCGCTTCGTGGATGGATGCGCTCTTCGTAGGCTGGTGGTGACCGGAGGGAACCCCAGCGGGGGGCACCGGAACATCGCTGGGGTTCGCCTTCGGGCTCACCGCCAGCCTACGAACCCCACCAACCGCCAGCCCGCGCGCCCCACCAACCGCCAGCCCGCGCACCCCACCAACCGCCAGCCCGCGCCCCCCACCAACCGCCAGCCCGCGCACCCCACCATCGCCGCGCGCGGGGACCGACTGCTGCATGCACTCCGGCCGATGGTCCTCCTGCGGCGCCAGCACGCTCACGTTCTGCTCCCCCAGGCGCACGCTCAATCGCTCCACCAGCTGGTGCAGCTTCTCCCCCGGCTTGTTGTCCTCCGGCAGCAGGCTCGTCGTGAGGCCGCCCCAAGGCACGGTTTCCAACGTGCGGAGGCGCAGCGCGTTGGCCGGCGCGGAGAGCGCGGTGCGCGCGAGCTGTTCGCCCGCCAGCCGCCGCAGGTGCCCGATCTCCTGCGTGGGCTGCGCGGTGCGCAATTCCAGCCGCTCGCTGGGCGGCAGCAGCCTGCCATCGAGCCGCCGCAGGTCCAGCGTCCATTCCAGTTCCAGCGCCAGCACGCCCAGGTTGCGGCCCTGCAGCCACGATTGCAGCCGCGACAGCAGGTGCTGCCCGGTGAAGAGAAGATCCTGCGTCGTGCTCGCGAGCGCCGGCAGTTCCAGCTTCTGGTCGAATTCCGGCGGCAAGGCGAGCCAGGCATAGCGCTCGGGCCGCTGCCCGTACGCGCTGTCCAGCGCCTGCAGCAGTTCCGCGCCGAAGCGCCGGCTCACCCCCGCGCGCGGCAAGGCGCGCAACTGGCCGAAGGTGGTGCAGCCGATGCGCTCCAGCGTCGCGAGGTGCGGCGCGGCTGCACTCAGGGTGGACAGCGGCAGGTCGTCGGGGACCTGCTCCGGCGCCTCCACCGCATTGCGCTTCATGCGCAGCAACGACAATGCCACGAGCGCGGTCGCCCCCGCCGCCCAGGCGTCGAAGCGCAGTTCGCAGCCTTCCTTCAGCAGCCTGCGCAGCAGGCGCTTGCGCCCGCCGAACAGGCGCTCGGACGCGCCCGCCTCCAGCAGGATCGCTTCGTCGACCGACGCCACCCGGGGAGTGAACTGCAAGGCTCGCCATCCCCAGGCGGTGCGGTCTTCATCCGGCGAGGGTTGCAGTGCGATCCAGTACATGCGATCCACTCCGTGGCGGCACGGCCGGTTCGGCGGTGCGCCGGGACTTGCGCGCGGCCAGCAGCGCCGCCAGCCGCGCGGGCTGCGCCTGCAGCGCCAGCGGCTGCAGCAGCGGCGGCCCGCGGCGCTTGAGGATGCTGACCTGCATCTCCTCGGCGCCTTGCACCATCAGGCGCAGCCGCGCCGGGCTCGACTGGTGGCGCGCCGGCATCGGGCGGAACACCACCAGCAGCTTTTCCGACGCCTGCGCGCACAGGTGCAGGCGCCGCAGGTCCTCGCTGCGAGCCTGCGGCAGCCACGCCAGCACGGCGCAGACGTCCGCGCAATGCAACGACTGTTCCGCGGCCCACAGGCGGGCCGCGGGCTTTTCGGCGTGCACGCACAACAGCCGCTCGGGAACGATGCCCAGCGCGCGCAGGGACGGGCCGAAAGGCTGGTAAGGTGCATTCACCAGCACGGCCGGCTCGCCGCGTGGCTGCATGGCCTGCGCCAGCGCCGGCCCCACGAGCTGCCAGACGTGCTGCTGCTGTTCCTGCTGCAGCACTTCCACCAGGCTTCCCAGGGGCCAGCCGCCGCCGGGCAGCTGCGCGTCGAGCGCGGCATGGCCGGTGGGCAGCGTGCGTTCCTGCGCCTGCGCGAGCTCGCGCCCCCGCCACACCTGGGGCGGAAGGACGAACTCGGGGCAAGGGGCGGCGGCGGTCATGGGAAGCTAAACTACTGGTTGTTTATACAGCTTTTTCGGCACGCCGGATACAAGACGATCGCCCCCCGTCGCTATCCGCCGGCCGATTCCGTACAAACTCCCCACTTCACCCACCACAGCGCATTCCCCGGGAGTTTCTGGCCTTGTTCCGGCTGTTCGAAAAACTGGTCCACCCCTATCCGGAGCAGGTTCCGCAGGATCTACCGAAGGGCTTCTTCGCCTTCCTCTGGGCCTGCACGGCCGGCTTGCGCCGCTACCTGCTCGCCTTCGCGCTGCTGGTGGCGGCCTTCAATGCGTACGAGGCCTGGCTGTTCTCCGTGCTGGGCCGCGTCGTGGAATGGCTCACCCACACCCAGCCGGGGCAGTTGTGGGAGCAGCAGCGCCACGCCATCTTCCTGTTCGCCTCCGTCCTGCTCGCGAGCACGTTCCTGCTGGCCGGCTACACCACGCTGAAGCACCAGGCGCTGTCGATCAACTTCCCGCTGCGGCTGCGCTGGAACTTCCACCGCATGATGCTGGGCCAGAGCATCGGCTTCTACTCCGACGAATTCGCCGGCCGCATCACGACCAAGGTGATGCAGACCGGCCTGGCGGTGCGCGAACTGCTGTTCACGTTCATCGAGATCGTGATCGGGCTCGGCGTGTACTTCGTGGCGATCCTGGGGCTGGTCGCGGGATTCGAGAAGCGGCTGATGCTGCCCTTCCTGGGCTGGATGACGCTGTACGGCATCTCCATCTGGTACTTCGTGCCGCGGCTGGGGCGCATCGGCAAGAAGCAGGCGGATGCGCGGGCGATGATGACCGGCCGCATCACCGATGCGTACACCAACATCTCCACCGTCAAGCTGTTCTCGCACACGCACCGCGAGGCCGGCTTCGCGCGCGAGGCCATGTCCGAGTTCCGGGCCACCGGCTACCGGCAGATGCGGCTGGTGAGCGGCCTGAACATCGTCAACCACGTGATCACGGTGTTCCTGCTCCTCGCGTCCTCGGGCTACGCCGTGTGGCTGTGGAATGCCGGGCAGGTCGGCCCCGGCGCGGTGGCTGCCGTCACGGCCATGGCCCTGCGCATCAGCGGCATGGGCACGACGATCATGTGGGAGATGGCGTCGCTGTTCGAGAACATCGGCACCATCCAGGACGGCATCGCCACCCTCACCCGGCCCAAGCTGGTGGTGGACCAGCCCGGCGCGCGGCCGCTGGCGATCACGCGCGGCGAGGTGCGCTTCGAGGGGGTGCGCTTCGGCTACGGCAAGCCGGAACCGATCATCGACGACTTCAACCTGGCGATCCGGCCGGGCGAGAAGGTGGGCCTGATCGGCCGCTCGGGCGCGGGCAAGTCCACGCTCGTGAACCTGCTGCTGCGCTTCTACGACGTGGAAGGCGGCCGCATCCTGATCGACGGCCAGGACATTTCGCAGGTCACGCAGGACAGCCTGCGCGCCGCCATCGGCATGGTGACGCAGGACACCTCGCTGCTGCACCGCTCCGTGCGCGACAACATCGTGTACGGCCGCCCCACCGCCACCGAGGAGGAGATGGTGCGGGCGGCGCAGCGCGCGCAGGCGGACGACTTCATCGCGCACCTGGGCGATCCGCACGGCCGCAAGGGCTACGACGCGCACGTCGGCGAGCGCGGCGTGAAGCTCTCCGGTGGCCAGCGCCAGCGCGTCGCGATCGCGCGGGTGATGCTCAAGGACGCGCCCATCCTGCTGCTGGACGAAGCGACCAGCGCGCTCGATTCCGAAGTGGAGTCCGCGATCCAGGCCAGCCTGGTCGACCTGATGCAGGGCAAGACGGTGATCGCCATCGCGCACCGGCTGTCGACCATCGCCGCGCTCGACCGGCTGGTGGTGATGGACCAGGGCCGCATCGTGGAGGAAGGCGACCACCGCAGCCTGCTCGCGCGCGGCGGCCTGTACGCGCGCCTGTGGCAGCACCAGAGCGGCGGCTTCCTCGGCGAGAGCACCGAGGAAGAGGAGTCGGAACATGCCTAAGCGGCTGAAGCCGGCGGACTTCCTGCGCGATGCGCCGGAGATGGCCCGCGTGCTGATCGGGGCCGTGCTGCTGGTGGACGGCGTGGGCGGCCGGATCGTCGAGACGGAGGCCTACGACCGGGAAGATCCCGCATCGCACAGCCACTCGGGGCCGACGCCGCGCAACCAGGCGATGTTCGGGCCGCCGGGGCGGGCGTACGTGTACCGCTCGTACGGGATCCACTGGTGCCTGAACTTCGTCTGCCGCGAGGAAGGGCACGGCGCGGGCGTGCTGATCCGCGCGATCGAGCCGCTGGCGGGGCTGGAGACGATGTGCGAAAGGCGGGGCTTGCACGAGCCGCGCCTGCTGTGCTCAGGACCGGGGCGCGTGGGGCAGGCGCTGGGCATCGTGCATGCGTTCAACGGCCACCGGCTGGACCAGCGGCCGTTCGAGGTGCATGCGGCGGACCGGGACTACGAGGTGGTCGTGGGGCCGAGGATCGGGATCTCGAAAGCCGCGGACGTGCCGTGGCGCTTCGGGCTGGCCGGCTCGAGGTTCCTGAGCCGGCCGTTCCCGAAGGGGTGAACCCGGGATTCCCGCCTGCGCGGGAAGGACGGGTGGAACCGTTTACCGCGGCGAGTAGACGCGCGTGCCGTTGGTCTCGATCACCGTGATCGGCGGATCGCGCATTTCCGTGATCACCACGCTGGGCTTGCCGCTCGTGCGCGCGCTGGCCGCGGACGCGCGGGCCGGGCCGGCGCCCAGGGCCGCCGTGTTGGGCGCCACGGGCGCCGCAGCGAAGGTGGTGGCCGGCAGCACGGTCACGCTTGCATGCATCGCACGATCGGCCGCAGCCGGCGGCACCAGCACGATGTCGCCCGCCACCTGCGTGTGCGGCAGTCCGGCGCGCTCGGCGGTCTGCCGGTCGGTGAACAGCGGCGCCGGCGAGGACGAGGACGGACGCTGCGTGCCGGTGCGTTCCAGCCGGATCGTGTTGGGCGGCACGTCGGTGCCCGAGGGACGCGGCAACTGCGCCAGCCCCACCGGACGGCAGTTGGCGGTCTGGTCGAAGACCATCTGCGAGCCGCGCGGGAAGCGCTGCGACAGCGCCTCGTGCAGCGGCAGGCTCATGTCGACGGGCGACTCCAAACCCTGGTAGACCACGCGGTTGCTGCCGTCGTAGACGGTGTAGCAGGCCATGGCATTGGCGCCGGCGAGAAGGAGGCCTCCCAGCAGTGCGAACTTGAATTTCATCTTTTCGGTCCTTTCGCCACGCAGACGCGGCTCGGGTTCAACTGCCGCGATGATGAGCACGATACCGCGCAAAGTCCGCAGGTCAAGCCAGTGAGAGCTTGTCAGCGCCCATCCCGCGGCCTTAGCGGACGTCACCAGCGGGGTGGAGAGTGGCCCGGCGGTTCGGAAGGACGCGGCCAACCCGCCGGCGTGCGGCCGAGATGGGCGCTGTGGCGCAGGCCACACAGCTGGCCGAAGCCGGAAGGCACGGTCTCCAGGTAGGGCTCCAGGGCGGGCGGCGTGACGGAGAAGCCGTCCGCCACCCGGCCGAGTTGCCGGATCCAGTGGCCGGTCTGTGCCAGCGAGAGCTGGACATGCCAGCTCCCGCCTTCGAGCTGCTGCCGCCGCAGCGCTACCGCGGCGCCGAATGCGATCAGGTAGCCGGTGGCCTCGTCGAGGATCTGCATCGGCAGCGGCCGCGGGCGCTGCGTGTCCCCGAAGGCCTCGGCTTCGGCCCGGTTGAAGCCCATGGCCGTCTGCACCAGCGAGTCGAAACCCCGGCGGTCCTGCCACGGCCCTTGCGTGCCGTAGGCGCTGAGAGACACGCAGACGATGCCCGGCCGCCGCGCGGCGAGCTGCCCGGGGCCGTAGCCCAGCGAAGCCAGTGCGCCGGGGCGGTAGCCCTGCAGGAAGACATGGGCGTCCTGCAGCAGCGTGTCCATGGTGGCGCGGTCGCCGGGCGTGCGCAGGTCCAGCAGCACCGAGCGCTTGCCGCGGCTCGTGTCGGCGATGGCTTCGATGTTGGGCAGGTGCGGCGCGTTGACCAGCATCACGTCGGCGCCGTAAGCCGCCAGGGCCCGGCCGCCGACCGGACCGGCCAGGATGCGCGTGAGGTCCAGCACGCGCACGCCTTCCAGCGGCCGCTGCGCCAGCGCGAGTGCCGGCAGCGCGCGCGGGGGCGCATCGCCGATGCGCGTGAGGTTGAAGAGGGGCTGCGCGGCGACCGCGCGGCCCTGCTCCGTGGCGTCCCATTGGTCGAAGGAGCGCAGCGCGGTCGCCACCAGGCCGGCGTCGGCGGCGGCCTGTTCGAAGGCCAGGGCCTCCCAGTGCGCCATGGCGTCTTCGGCGTCCTTGCGCTCGGCCGTCCCCGAATCCAGCCCGAGCAGGCGCAGCGCGCCGTCGCGATGGTGGCGGAAGTTCGCGTGCACCCGCACCCAGCCGTCACGTGCGCGGTAGAGGCCGGAGAACTTGTCCCAGAGCTGGGGCTCGCGGCCGTCGAGGCTGAACCAGCCGAGGCATTCGGCCGCCGCATGCCGCGCATCGACCGCCACGCGCTGGCGCGGGGTGCCGCGCACGTGGGCGAGCTCGCAGGCGGCGAGCGCCGCCGCAGCGATGGTCGATTGCGCCGCCGTCGCGACGGCGAAGGAGGAGGGAAAGACGGGATCGCCGCCGGAGAGCTCGGCGCCGGCCAGCGCTTCCTCGGGCAGCTGCGCGAGCCGCCAGAGATCGGCCAGGGCCCGCGCGCCGTCCACGGTCAGCGAATCAGCTTGACGCCCGTCTTGGACTGCACGAAATCGAAGCTCACTTCGGGCGCGAGCTCCGCCACCTTCAGGCCCTGCGGCGTGACGTCCAGCACCGCGAGGTCGGTGATGATGCGGTCCACCACGGCCTTGCCGGTCAGGGGCAGCGTGCACTCGGGCAGGATCTTCAGGTCCTCGGTGCCGTCCTTCTTCTTGGCCACGTGCTCCATCAGCACGATCACGCGCGGCACGCCGGCCACGAGGTCCATCGCGCCGCCCATGCCCTTGACCATCTTGCCGGGGATCATCCAGTTGGCCAGGTCGCCCTTCTCGCTCACCTGCAGCGCGCCCAGGATGGAGAGGTTGATCTTGCCGCCGCGGATCATCGCGAAGCTGTCGTGGCTGCCGAAGATCGACGAGCCCTTGATGGTGGTGACGGTCTGCTTGCCGGCGTTGATCAGGTCGGCGTCGACTTCGTCCTCGTACGGGAAGGGGCCGATGCCCAGCATGCCGTTCTCGCTTTGCAGCCAGACTTCCATGTTGTCCGGCACGAAGTTCGCCACCAGCGTCGGGATGCCGATCCCGAGGTTGACGTAGAAGCCGTCCTGCAGTTCTTTCGCGGCCCGCGCGGCCATCTGATCCTGGTTCCAGGGCATGTTGCTTCTCTCCTTATTTCCGGTCGCGCAGCGTGCGCTTCTCGATGCGCTTCTCGGGCGTGGGGTTGTGCACGATGCGGTGCACGTAGATGCCCGGCAGGTGCACGTCGTCCGGCGCGATCTCGCCGGTGGCGACGATGCGCTCGACTTCGACGATGCAGATCCTGCCGGCCATCGCGGCGGCCGGATTGAAGTTGCGCGCCGTCAGGTTGAAGCGCAGGTTGCCGGAGCGGTCGGCCACGTCGGCCTTGACCAGCGACACATCGGGGCGCAGCGAGCGCTCCATGACGTAGGTCTCGCCGTCGAATTCGCGCAGCTCCTTGCCTTCGGCCACGATGGTGCCCACGCCCGTCTTGGTGAAGAAGGCCGGGATGCCGGCGCCGCCGGCGCGCAGCTTCTCGGCCAGCGTGCCCTGCGGGGTGAATTCCAGTTCGAGTTCGCCGGCCAGGTACTGGCGCTCGAACTCCTTGTTCTCGCCGACGTACGACGAGATCATCTTCCTGATCTGCCGCGTCTGCAGCAGCTTGCCGAGGCCGAAGTCGTCGACGCCCGCGTTGTTGGAGATGGCGGTCAGGTCCTTGACGCCGCTCTCCTTGACCGCCTCGATCAGCGCTTCGGGGATGCCGCACAGGCCGAAGCCGCCGACGGCGATGAGCTGGCCGCTCTTGATCACGCCTTCGATCGCCGCTGCCGCACTGGGATAGATCTTGTTCACGCTCCGCTCTCCTGCTGGTCGCCGCGTGCCCGCGGAGGGCGGGCCGGCGGGAAGTACGATACTACTTATGACGCTACGTAGTACTCCCTAGAGAATAGCCCCATGGACGTCGATTACCGGCTCGCCTTCGAGCTCGCGCCCGTGGGCCTGTGCGTGTCGCGCAACCGCGCCATCGTGGATTGCAACGTCGCATTGTGCGAGATGTTCGGCTGGTCGCGCGAATTGCTCAAGGGCCAGTCCTTCCTGGTGCTGTACCCGAGCGCCGACGAGTACGAGCGCCTGGGCGCGCGCATGGCGCCCATCCTCAACGCCAAGGGCCACTACGCCGACGATCGCATCATGAAGCGCGCCAGCGGCGAGGTGTTCTGGTGCCACGTGACCGGCCGGGCGCTGAACCGCGAAGCGCCGCACGAGGCCGGCATCTGGGCCTTCGAGGACCTCAGTTCGCAGCGGCCGGTGAAGGCCGAACTGACGGCGCGCGAACGCGAGGTGGCCGCGCGGCTGCTGGAAGGGCTGACGTCGAAGGAGATCGGCAAGACGCTCGCCATCAGCCATCGGACGGTGGAGATCTACCGCGCGCGCCTGATGCGCAAGTACCGGGCGAATACGACGGCGGACCTGGTGCACAAGTTGATGGCGGGGGCGACGTGATTGCCCAGCGCTCACTTCGCGTCGATCACCTCCGCCGCCGTCCGCAGCGCATCGATCGCCGCCGGGAACCCGCAATACACGCTCGCGTGCAGGAAGATCTCCTGCAGCTCCTCGCGCGTCACGCCGTTGTTCAGCGCCCCCCGCACATGCGCCTTCAGTTCGTGCGGCCGGTTCAGCGCCACCAGCATCGAGACGGTGACGATGCTGCGGGTCTTCAGGTCCAGCCCCGGGCGCTGCCAGGTGTTGCCCCACGCATGCTTGGTCACGAGTTCCTGCATGGGGTCCGTGAAGGACGTGGCGCGGTTCAGCGCGTTGTCCACGTACTCGTTGCCGAGCACCTTGCGGCGGGTGGCCAGGCCGGCCTGGGTTTCGGGATCCTGGGACAAGGGCATGGGACCTCCACGATGACGAAAGCCGCGAGCATACGCCCGCGGGTTTCGATGGAGGACCCGGTCAGAACTCGTCGAGCAGCTGGGTGCGCCGCTGCGCGTACCAGCGCAGCAGGCAGGCCTTGTCCTGGCAGGCCGCATCGCGCTGCGCCAGCGCCTGGCTGTCGCGCCGGTGCAGGCCGTCGGGATCGCGCGTGACGCTGCTGGCCTGCGCGTGCAACCGCTGGATGTCGCGTTCGAGCTGCGAGAGCTCGGGGTCGGAGGAGATCAGGCGCGAAGCCGGTCCGGTGCGGGCCTCCTCCGCGGAACGGGGGGCCGCGCCCAGCACGCGCGTGTCGGGATCGCTGCGCAGCTCCGCGCGGGCCTGCTGCAGCGTGACCGGGTCGCGCAGCGACGCCAGTCGCTGCTCCGCCAGCCGCGTCTTCGAGGCCTCGCGACCGAGCGCCGCGGAGTAGGTGATCGCGCTTTCGGACAGCAGCGTCGAAGCGCGCTGCAGCAGGCTGTCGCGCGCACCGCCCGGCGGCTGCGCGGCGGCCAGGGCAGCGTACTGCTGCGCCATCTGCGACTTCAGGTCGGCCACGGCGACGGACTGGCTGCCGGAGGCTTTCTCGGCCACGTGGCAGGCGGCCAGCAGCGCCACTTCCGCGTCGCGCAGGCGGCCCTTCTGCGCCGATTCGCGCGCGACGGCGACATACGCCGAGGGGTCCACGTGCGCGCCCGAGGCCAGGGCCGCTTCCAGCGCGAAGCGGCCGTCGCCGCTTCCTTGCGCGGCGGCCAGCGCCTGGGCCGGACAGGTCTCGGCCAGCGAGACGGATTGCACCTGGCCCATGGCGGGCGCCTGCGGGCCCGGCGCGGCGGGCGCGGCAGGCACCAGAGCGGGTGCGATCCGCGGGGCGGTGTCGACCTCGGGCGGCAGGGTCGCGGGCCGGACGGCGGCGGCAGGCGTCACCGGCTGCTCGTCGCGCGTGAACGCTCCGAACCAGGCCGCCAGCAGGAAAGCCCCGACGAGCGAGCCGCCGACGAGGGTCGCGGGGCTGAGGAAGACTCTGGACATGCCCCAACATATACGCCCCCGTGCGGGCGCGCAGTGTCGGATCACATCCTGCGGCAGGCGTCACATTCAGCGACGCCAGCGCAGAGCCTGCTGGCCTGCCTCAGCCGTGGCCCAGCCTCGGGCGCTGCCTCAGCCGCTGCAGTACCCTACAGGACTCGAGAGAGGAGATGCCATGACCCGCTACCCGATGCCCGAACTGAAGGACCTGCCCGAGGACATGCGCCAGCGCATCCTGGAGGTGCAGGAAAAGAGCGGCTTCGTGCCGAACGTGTTCCTGGCGCTGGCGCGCCGGCCCGCCGAGTGGCGCGCCTTCTTCGCCTATCACGATGCGCTCATGCTCAAGGAGACCGGCTCGCTCACCAAGGGCGAGCGCGAGATGATCGTGACGACGACCAGCGCGGAGAACCAGTGCCTCTATTGCGTGGTCGCGCACGGCGCGATCCTGCGCATCTACGAGAAGAAGCCGCTGGTGGCCGACCAGGTGGCGGTGAATTACCGCAAGGCCGACATCACGCCGCGCCAGCGCGCGATGCTCGATTTCGCGATGAAGGTGTGCCTGCGCGCGCACGAGATCGACGAGGCCGACTTCCAGGCGCTGTACCCGCACGGCTTCGACGACGAGGACATCTGGGACATCGCCGCGATCACGGCCTTCTTCGGGCTGTCGAACCGGATGGCGAGCTTCTCGAACATGCAGCCGAATCCGGAGTTCTACCTGCTGGGGCGCATTCCGCGCGAGAAGAAGTGACTTGGTCCCTCCCCCTCCGGGGGAGGGTTGGGGTGGGGGCGCTCCCGGGCGCTTCGGCAGCTGCAGTGGCCGAATCGGCTGCAGGGAGCGCCCCCACCCTGCCCTCCCCCGGAGGGGGAGGGAAAAACCAGGTTCAAGCGATCAGCTCGCGGAACCAGCCGGGCATCGGCACCGACTTCTGCTTCGGGAAGTCCACCCACACCGTCGTCGCCCCGCCGGCCGCATACACCGTGCCCGGGTCGTCGTCGCGCTCGATCGTGGCCCAGCTCTCGAAGCTGCTGCGGCCCGGGTCGCTCGCGTACATCTTCACCGTGATGTCGCCGGGGTACTCGAGCTGCTTGTAGAAATTGCAGAACGCATTGACGATCAGCGGCCCCTCTCCGTTCGGGTTGACGTTGCAGCCGATCGCCTGGAACCAGTCGATGCGCGCGACCTCCAGGTAGCGGAAGTAAAGCGTGTTGTTCACGTGGCCCATCGCGTCCATGTCGCCCCAGCGGATCGGCATGCGCATGGCGTGGACCAGCTTCTTTTGTTCCGGCAGCTCCAGTTTCATCCGCGCGCTTTCCTCAGAGGCCGAAGCCGTCGTCCGCCGCGATCACGGCGCCGTTGACGAAATGGCTTTCGTTGGAGGCCAGCATCACCAGCAGCGCGTCCAGGTCCTCCGGCTTGCCCACGCGCTTGCGCGGCAGCATCTGGATCAGCTTCTGCCCCTGCTCGCCGGACCAGTGGTGGTGGTTGATCTCGGTGTCGATGTAGCCCGGGCACAGCGCGTTGACGTTGATGCCGAAGCGGCCCCACTCCAGCGCGAAGGCCTTGGTCATCTGGATCACCGCCGCCTTGCTCATGGCATAGACGCCGATCTGCGGCAGCGGCCGGATGCCCGCCATCGACGCGATGTTGATGATGCGCCCGCCCGTGTAGGTGCCCGGCGCCGAGCCCTTGGCGCGCGCCAGCATGCGCTTGCCCACTTCCTGCGCGACGAAGAAGGCACCCTTGACGTTGGTGTCGAAGACGTAGTCGAAGTCCTCCTCGCCCACCTCCTGGATGCGCTGCGTGGTGCTGACGCCGGAGTTGTTCACCAGGATGTCGATCGAGCCGACTTCGGTCTCGGCGTGGGCCACCGCGGCGCGGATGCTCTCGAGGCTGGTGACGTCGAGGCCGACGACGTGCGCGTCGCCGCCCTCGCCCTCGATCTGCGCCCGCAGGTCCTTGAGTTTCTCCAGCCGGCGCGCGGCCAGCACCACGGCCGCGCCGGAGCGCGCCAGCACGCGCGCGAACTGCGCGCCCAGTCCGCTGGACGCGCCGGTCACCAGGGCGACCCGCCCTGACAGGTCGAGGCTGTAGGCCACGTGGAACTCCTCTTCTCTCTGCGATGCGAACGGTCGTTCGGGGCCGCCGTTCACGGGGAATAGAATCGGCGGTGGAGCGCGGCGCAAGACACGCGCGGTTTGCGGACCATTATCAACGACACTCCGATGACCCAAGAAGAGATCCTGGCCCAGTTCGGCCCGCGCGAAGCGATGGAATACGACGTGGTCGTGGTGGGCGGGGGGCCCGCCGGCCTCTCCACCGCGATCCACCTCAAGCAGCTCGCCGCACAGGAGGGCAAGGAGGTCTCCGTCGTGGTGCTGGAGAAGGGCTCCGAGCCCGGCGCCCACATCCTCTCCGGCGCGGTGGTCGACCCGATCGCCCTCGACGAGCTGATCCCCGACTGGAAGGCCAGGGGCGCGCCCCTGAACCAGCCGGTGACGGAAGACGTGTTCCTGATGCTCGGCGAGCGCGGCGCCACGCGCATCCCGAACTTCCTGCTGCCGCCCAACTTCGTCAGCCACGGCTGCTACATCGTGAGCCTGGCCAACGTCACGCGCTGGCTCGCGCAGCAGGCCGAAGGCCTGGGCGTGGAGATCTTCCCCGGCTTCGCCGCCGCCGAAGTGCTCTACGACGAGAACGGCGCGGTGAAGGGCGTGGCCACCGGAAACATGGGCATCGGCAAGGATGGCGAGCCGACCGAGAACTTCCAGCTCGGGATGGAGCTGCACGCCAAGTACACGATCTTCGCGGAAGGCGCGCGCGGGCACCTGGGCAAGCAGCTGATCGGCCGCTACAGGCTCGATGCCGACCGCGACCCGCAGACCTACAGCATCGGCATCAAGGAGCTGTGGGAGATCGATCCCTCGCGCCACACACCGGGCCTCACGCTGCACAGCTCGGGCTGGCCGCTCGACGAGATGACCTACGGCGGCACCTTCATGTACCACATGGAGAACAACCTGGTGGCGACCGGCTTCGTGGTCGGCCTGGACTACCAGAACCCGTACCTGTCGCCGTTCGAGGAATTCCAGCGCTGGAAGACGCACCCCAACATCCGCTGGTACTTCGAAGGTCCGACCGGCGCCAAGCGCCTGGCCTACGGCGCGCGCGCGCTCACGGTGGGCGGCATCCTCTCGCTGCCGAAACTCGTGTTCCCCGGCGGCGCGATGGTGGGCGACGACGCGGGCTTCCTCAACGCCTCGCGCATCAAGGGCACCCATGCGGCGATCAAGTCCGGCATGCTGGCCGCGCGCGCCGCGTTCGACGCGGTGACCGGCGGTCGCCAGCGCGACGAGCTGACGGCCTACCCCGAAGCCTTCGAGCAGTCGTGGCTCTACAAGGAACTGAACAAGGCGCGCAACTTCAAGCAGTGGTTCAAGAAGGGCCGCACGGTCGCCACGCTGATGACGGGCGTGGAGCAGTTCCTGCTGCGCGGCACGATCCCCTGGACCATCCACCGCGAGAAGCCGGACCACGTGTACCTCAAGCCGGCGGCCGACTGCAAGCCGATCGTCTACCCCAAGCCGGACGGCAAGCTGACCTTCGACCGGCTCTCCTCGGTGTTCATCGCCAACGTCAACCACGAGGAGAACCAGCCCTCGCACCTGACGCTGAAGGACCCGTCCGTGCCGGTGAACGTGAACCTCGCGAAGTTCGCCGGGCCCGAGGCCCGCTACTGCCCCGCCGGCGTGTACGAGTTCGTCGCCACCGACGGCGGCGGCGAGCGGCTGCAGATCAACGCGGCCAACTGCGTGCACTGCAAGACCTGCGACATCAAGGACCCGACGCAGAACATCGTGTGGGTGACGCCGGAAGGCGGCGGCGGGCCCAACTACACCAACATGTGATCGATTCACGCAGTGTCGCCGGCTCCTGACTGGAGCTGACGACTTGCGTCCGGAGAAGTCCCGTGGCGGGCCCCTGCCCGACTGCGGCATGATCGCCGGGTTTGTCCGAACGTTCCCCAGGAGACCTCATGAAGTACACCAAGCTCTTCGCCGTCCTCGCCGCCGGCCTGCTGGCCAGCTCGCTGGCCGCCGCGCAGACCACGATGAAGATCAGCATTTCCACCGCCCAGAATTCGCACCAGGGCATCGCGATCGACACCTTCGCCAAGGAAGTGGAAAAGCGCACCGCCGGCCGCTACAAGATCCAGACCTTCTACAACGGCGCCCTCGGCGGCGAGCGCGAGTCGATCGAGGCCGTGCAGCTGGGCACGCAGGAACTCGCCTTCTCCTCCACCGGCCCGGTGCCGAACTTCGTGCCCGAGACCAAGATCCTCGACGTGCCCTTCCTGTTCCGCGACAAGGCGCATGCGCGCGCGGTGCTCGATGGCCCCATCGGCCAGGAGCTGCTGACCAAGTTCGACGCCAAGGGCTTCAAGGCGCTGGCCTGGGCGGAGAACGGCTTCCGCCACATGACCAACAGCAAGCGCGACGTGAAGGAGCCCGGGGACCTCAAGGGCCTGAAGATGCGCACCATGGAGAACCCGGTGCACATCGCCGCCTACAAGGGCTTCGGCATCATCACCACGCCCATGGCCTTCCCCGAAGTGTTCACCGCCCTGCAGCAGGGCACCGTGGACGGCCAGGAGAACCCGCTGTCGGTGATCATCTCCGCCAAGTTCGACCAGGTGCAGAAGCACCTGACGCTGACCGGCCACGTCTACTCGCCGGCTCTCTTCGTGATGAACAAGGCGGTCTTCGAGAAGCTCTCGGCCGCCGACAAGCAGGCCTTCATCGAGGCCGCCAAGGAAGGCACCAAGGCCAACCGCGCGCGCGTGGACGAGGACGACGCCAAGGGCGTGGCCGACCTGCGCGCCAAGGGCATGACGGTGATCGACAACGTCGACAAGGCGAAGTTCGTGCAGGCGCTGGCGCCGGTGAACGCCGAATTCGAGAAGCAGTTCGGCAAGGCGAACCTGGAACGCATCCGCAATTTCAAGTAAGGTGCGTCGGCGCGCTGGCGCGCCTTCGCCTGTCATCCCCGCGCCTCGCGCCAGCCCCGCGCAGGCGGGGATCCGGAAGGCCCGCATCAGCGGGCCTTTGCACGACGACCAAGAGCCTCCCGTGAAAGAAACCTTCCTGCGCATCGAGCACTTCACCAGCGGCCTGGCCATGGCGGGTGCCTGCGCCATGCTGGTGGTGGCCAGCGTGCTGGGCATGTTCCAGATCGTCACCCGCTTCATCCTGGAGCAGCCGGCCGAGTGGAGCGAGATCCTGATCCGCCTGTCGCTGATCTGGATGGTGTTCCTCGGCATCCCCGCGGCCTTCCGCCACGGCGCGATGGTGAGCGTGGATGTCCTCTACCGCTCCGTTCCTCCCAGGGCTCGGCGCGCGCTCGACTGGGCGGTGGCCATCGCCGCGCTGATCCTGATCGCGGTGATCCTCTGGTGGGGCTGGGACTACGCCGTGCGCGGCAAGGTGCAGTCGATGGCGGGCCTGGAATCGATCTCGATGTTCTGGGGCTACCTCGCGCTGCCCGTGGGAGCGGTGTTCTGCATCTTCGGGATCATCGGCAACCTGCTGGATCCGAAGCGCGAGGAACTGGAGACCGCGCAATGAGCGCCGCACGGCCGCCCGAAGGCGCGAAGGCCCCCTCGGGGGGCAGCGTTGACATGCAGTGCAGCGCGTGGGGGCTCACATGACCACCGCGATGCTCGCCACGATGGTGCTGTGCTTCGCGCTCAGCGTCTCGGTCGCCGTCTCCATCGGCCTGTCCGCCATCCTCGGCATCCAGGTGACGAATGCCAACATGCTCATCTCCGTCAAGGAGATGTTCAACTCGATCAACAAGTTTCCGCTCGCGGCCATCCCGTTCTTCATCCTCGCGGGCAACCTGATGGAAACCGGCGGCATCTCGCGCCGCCTGGTGGAATTCGCCAAGAGCATCGTGGGCGGCATCCAGGGCGGCCTGCCCATGACCTGCGTGCTCACCTGCATGATCTTCGCCGCGGTGTCGGGCTCCTCGGTGGCGACCACCTTCGCCATCGGCGCGATCCTGATCCCGGCCCTGCTGAAGCACGGCTATCCCCGGAGCTACGCCGCCGCCCTGCAGGCCACCAGCGCGGAACTGGGAGTGATCATCCCGCCCTCGATCCCCATGATCCTGTACGGCGTGAGCGCCGAAGTCTCCATCGGCGAGATGTTCATCGCCGGCTTCGGCCCGGGCCTCCTGATCGGCGGCGCGCTGATGTTCTTCGCCTGGGCGTACTGCAAGTACAAGGGCTGGGGCAAGAACGACGGCGACGGCCGCCTGCCCTTCGGCGCCGCGCTCAAGCAGGCCGGCTGGGCGCTGCTGATGCCGGTGATCATCCTGGGCGGCATCTACGGCGGTGTCTTCACGCCGACGGAAGCGTCCGCGGTGGCCGTGTTCTACGCGCTGGTCGTCGGCATGGTGGTGTACCGCGAGATCGACGTGCGCCAGCTCTATGCGATCCTGCGCAAGTCGGTGATGTCGTCGGCGGTGATCATGTTCATCATCGCCAACGCGGGCCTGTTCGCGTTCCTGATCACGCGCGCCGGCGTGCCGGAGGCCATCGGCCTGTGGCTGCAGGACGTGCTCAAGAGCCCGCAGATGTTCCTGCTGGGGGTGAACGCGGCGCTGTTCGTGATCGGCATGTTCATCGAGACCAGCGCGTCGATCATCGTGCTGGCACCGATCCTGGCGCCGGTGGCGATGCACTTCGGCATCGACCCGGTGCACTTCGGGCTGATCATGGTGGTGAACCTGGCGCTGGGCATGATCACCCCGCCCTTCGGCGTGAACCTGTTCGCGGCCTGCACCGTCGCCAAGATCTCCCTGGACCGCATCGTCACGCAGCTGATCCCCTTCGTGCTGGTGGTGCTGGCGTGCCTGCTGGTGATCACGTACGTGCCGGGGCTGTCGCTGGGGCTGCGGGATCTCGTGTACGCGAAATAAGTCAAAACCGAACAGCCGGACGCAGAGGACGCGAAGGGTACGCAGAGGACGCAAAGAAATCAAAGAGAAGACTTCGAAGTATTCTTTGCGTCCTCTGCGTACCCTCTGCGTCCTCTGCGTCCGGAAGTCCGGCTTCTTCTCTCGGCTAGAATCCCCCACGTCAGGAGAGAGCTTCGCAACGTCGCGGAGCCGCCGAAGGCGCTGCAACGCTCAGGTACCCAGGACTGACAAACGCCCGACGAGGGCGTCACCTTGCTGGAGAGAGGCGGCCACCGCGAGGTAGCCACCCACCGAAGGAGCAACCCCGGCCGATGCCGGGCGAATCTCTCAGGTAAAGCGGACAGCACGGGCCCGCCCATCGTGAAGTACGATGGTCCCCAAGCCTGTTGGAGTCCGCGTGTCCGCCCCTGAAGAAGAGCTACAGAAGACACCCCTGCATGCCCTGCACCTCGAGCTCGGTGCACGCATGGTCCCCTTTGCCGGCTACGCGATGCCGGTCCAGTACCCCGCCGGCCTGATGGCCGAGCACCACCACACGCGCGCCAGCGCGGGCCTCTTCGACGTCTCGCACATGGGCCAGCTGCGGCTGGTCGGCCCCGACGCCGCGGCCGCCTTCGAGACGCTGGTGCCGGTCGACGTGATCGACCTCGCCCCCGGCAAGCAGCGCTACGGCCTGCTGCTCACCGACGAAGGCACGATCATCGACGACCTGATGTTCGTCAACCGCGGCGGCGAGCTGTTCGTGATCGTCAACGGCGCCTGCAAGCACGGCGACCTCGCCCACATCCACGAACGCATCGCCTCGCGCTGCCAGGTCGTGCCGATGTTCGACCGCGGCCTGCTCGCGCTGCAGGGCCCCAAGGCCGTCGATGCGCTGCGGCGCGTGCTGCCCGGGGTGGAGAAGCTGGTGTTCATGACCGGCGCCGGCTTCGCATGGCAGGGCGCGGACCTGTTCGCCACGCGCAGCGGCTACACCGGCGAGGACGGCTTCGAGATCTCCGTGCCGGCCGACCGCGCCGAAGCGTTCGCGCGCGAACTGCTCGCCCAGCCCGAAGTGAAACCGGTCGGCCTCGGCGCGCGCAACTCGCTGCGGCTGGAGGCCGGCCTGTGCCTCTACGGCAGCGACATCGACACCACCACCACGCCGGTCGAAGCGGCCCTGCAGTGGGCGATCCAGAAGGTGCGGCGCACCGGCGGCGCGCGCGCCGGCGGCTTCCCCGGCGCGCAGCGCGTGCTGGCGCAGCTCGATGGCCGCGAGGCGATCGCCCGCAAGCGCGTGGGCCTCGTCGCGCTGCAGCGCATCCCGGTGCGCGAACACGTCGAACTGCAGGATCCGCACGGCCAGCGCGTGGGCGAGGTCACCAGCGGCCTGCTCGGCCCCTCCATCGACCAGCCGATCGCGATGGGCTACGTGCCACCCCGGCTTGCCGCCGCGGGCACCCGGTTGCAGGCCGTCGTCCGCGGCAAGCCGGTGCCCATGGAAACCACTGCCATGCCCTTCGTCCCCAACCGTTACCACCGCGGCTGAAGCCGCCAGGAGAAGAAACATGACCGTCAAGTACACGCCCGAGCACGAATGGATCCAGCTCGAGGACCACGAGTACGCCGTGGTCGGCATCACGCTGCATGCGCAGGACGCGCTGGGCGACGTCGTGTTCGTGGACCTGCCGGAAGTGGGCCGCAGCTACGTCAGGGGCGAGCAGGCCGGCGTGGTCGAATCCGTGAAGGCGGCGGCGGACGTGTACATGCCGATCGCCGGCGAGGTCTCCGAGGTGAACGAGGAGCTGCGCAACGACCCCTCGCTCGCGAACAAGGACCCGATGGGCAACGGCTGGTTCTTCAAGATCCTGATCAAGGACATGGCGGAATTCGACGCGCTCATGGACGAACCCGAGTACGCCAAGTTCGTCAAGGCCAACACCTGAGGCGCGCTGCACGCGCATGACCTCGCGCCCGCGGCGCGTCGATGACGGCGCTGCGCGCCAGGACCGCGTCGTTCCGTCATCGAGCCGCGCCAGCGGCAACGTCATTTCGTCATTGGAAGTCGAATGCTGATGCAATCCGCCCGGCCGCTGCGCGAGCTGGAAAACCCCAACGAGTTCATCCCGCGCCACATCGGCATCGCCGAGGCCGACGAGCAGCACATGCTGTCCGTGATCGGCGAGGCCTCCCGCCGCGCGCTGATCGAGAGCATCGTCCCGCGCTCCATCGTCCGCGCGCGCGAGATGCAGCTGCCGCCGCCGGCCACCGAGGCGGCCGCGCTGCTGGAGCTGCGCGCGATCGCGAAGCGCAACCAGGTCTTCCGCAACTTCATCGGCCAGGGCTACTACGGCACCTTCACGCCGGGCGTCATCCTGCGCAACATCCTCGAAAACCCGGCCTGGTACACGGCGTACACGCCCTACCAGGCGGAGATCAGCCAGGGCCGCATGGAGGCGCTGGTGAACTTCCAGACCATGGTGTGCGAGCTCACGGCCATGCCGATCGCCAACGCCTCGATGCTGGACGAAGCCACCGCCGCTGCCGAAGCCATGACGCTGGCCAGGCGCATGGTCAAGAGCAGGAGCGCCAACTTCATCGTCGCGGGCGACTGCCATCCGCAGACGATCGAGGTGGTGCGCACGCGCGCGGCGCCGCTGGGCATCAACGTGATCGTCGGCTTCGCGCCGGAGCTGATGCAGCAGCACGACTACTTCGCCGTGCTGGCGCAGTATCCGTCGACCAGCGGGGTGATCCACGACATGCGCGAGCAGGTGGACGCGGCGCATGCGAAGCAGGCCGCCTTCCTCGTGGCCGCCGACCTGCTGGCGCTGGCGGTGCTGGCGCCGCCCGGCGAATGGGGCGCGGACGTCGTGGTGGGCAGCACGCAGCGCTTCGGCATGCCCATGGGCGCGGGCGGCCCGCATGCGGCCTATCTCGCCTGCCGCGACGACTACAAGCGCTCCATGCCCGGCCGGCTGGTCGGCGTGAGCGTCGATGCGCACGGCAACCCGGCCTACCGGCTGGCGCTGCAGACGCGCGAGCAGCACATCCGGCGCGAGAAGGCCACCTCCAACATCTGCACGGCGCAGGTGCTGCCGGCGGTGATCGCGAGCATGTATGCCGTGTATCACGGGCCGGAGGGGCTCAAGCGCATCGCCCTCCGCGTGGCCTCGTACACGGCGATCCTGGCCGAGGGGCTGAAGCAGATGGGTTGGCAGCTGGCTTCGCCCAGCGCCTTCGACACGCTGGTGGTGAAGACGGGCGAATCCACCGACATGATCGCCAGCCGCGCCCACGCCGCCCGCGCCAACCTGCGCGCCACCTTCCCCGGCTGCCTGGGCATCTCGCTGGACGAGACGACCACGCGCGGGGACCTGCGCCTGCTCTGGTCCTTCTTCGCCAAGCCGGGCCAGGCACTGCCGGACGTCGCGGCCTTCGAGAAGGGCGTCGAGCCGCTGATCCCGCAGGAGCTGCGCCGCACCAGCACCTTCCTGTCGCACCCGGTCTTCCACAGCCACCACAGCGAGACCGGCATGCTGCGCTACATCCGCAGCCTCTCGGACAAGGACCTCGCGCTGGACCGCAGCATGATCCCCCTGGGCAGCTGCACGATGAAGCTCAACGCGACCAGCGAGATGATCCCCATCACCTGGCCCGAGTTCGCGCACGTGCACCCGTTCGCCCCGCGCGACCAGCTCCAGGGCTACGCGGAACTCGACGAGCAGCTGCGCGCGTGGCTGTGCGAGGCGACGGGCTACGCGGGCATCAGCCTGCAGCCCAACGCCGGCTCGCAAGGCGAATACGCGGGCCTGCTGGCGATCCGGGCCTGGCACGCGAGCCGCGGGCAGGCGCATCGCAACATCTGCCTGATCCCCTCTTCCGCCCACGGCACCAACCCGGCGAGCGCGCAGATGGCGGGCCTGCAGGTGGTGGTGACCGCCTGCGACGACAACGGCAACGTGGACCTCGCGGACCTGAAGGCCAAGTGCGAGCAGCACAGCGAGCAGCTGGCCTGCATCATGATCACGTATCCCAGCACGCACGGCGTGTTCGAGATGCAGGTCAAGGAGCTGTGCGCGCTGGTGCACCAGCACGGCGGGCGCGTGTACGTGGACGGCGCCAACATGAACGCGCTGGTGGGCGTGGCCGCGCCGGGCGAGTTCGGCGGCGACGTGAGCCACCTGAACCTGCACAAGACCTTCTGCATCCCGCACGGCGGCGGCGGCCCGGGCGTGGGCCCGGTCTGCGTGGTGGAGGACCTCGTGCCCTTCCTGCCCGGGCACAAGGCCGGCGGCCTGCCGGAGCATCCGGTCGGCGCGATTTCGGCCGCGCCGCTGGGCAACGCCGCGGTGCTGCCGATCTCGTGGATGTACTGCCGCATGATGGGCGCGGAAGGCCTCACGCGCGCGACCGAGACCGCCATCCTGAGCGCCAACTACATCAGCGCGCGGCTGCGCGAGCACTACCCGACGCTCTATGCGAGCGCCAACGGGCACGTCGCGCACGAATGCATCCTGGACCTGCGGCCGCTGAAGGACTCGAGCGGCGTGATGGCGGAGGATGTCGCCAAGCGGCTGATGGACTACGGCTTCCACGCGCCGACCCTGAGCTTCCCGGTGCCCAACACGCTGATGGTGGAACCCACCGAGAGCGAGACGCTGGAGGAGATCGACCGCTTCTGCGACGCGATGATCGCGATCCGCGGGGAGATCCGCCGCATCGAGCGGGGCGAGTGGCCGCAGGACGACAACCCGCTGAAGAACGCGCCGCACACGGCGGAATCGCTGCTGGTGGCGGAGTGGACGCATCCCTACCCGCGCGAGGTAGGCGCCGCGATGGCCGACCCCAAGGCCGGCTCCGGCCGCCAGCTGAAGTTCTGGCCGCCGGTGGCCCGCGTCGACAACGTGTACGGGGACAGGAACCTGTTCTGCAGCTGCGTGCCGGTGGCGGCGTACGAGTGAGCAGGCCGTCAAGACCGAACAGCCGGACGCAGAGGACGCAAAGGGTACGCAGAGGACGCAAAAGAAAACCTTCTGAAGTTTTCTTTGTCTTTTCTGCGTCCTCTGCGTATCTTTCGCGTCCTCTGCGTCCGGCCGTTGAAGTAGATGCCGGTACCGGCCCCGAAACGTCGTGGACCTGATCCTCACCGTCGCCGTCGGCGCCGCCCTCGCCGGCTTCGTGCAGGGGCTGTCCGGCTTCGGGTTCGGGCTCACCGCCATGGCGCTGTGGGCCTGGACGCTGGACCCGAAGCTGGCCGCGTCGCTGGCGGTGTTCGGCGCCCTGGTCGGCCAGCTGCTCGCCGCGTTCACCGTGCGGCGCGGCTGGGACTTCAAGGCGCTGATCCCTTTCCTGGCCGGCGGCCTGGCGGGCCTGCCGCTGGGCCTGTACCTGCTGCCGCGCCTCGACGTGCCGCTGTTCAAGGCGGTGCTCGGCGCGATGCTGGTGATCATCTGCCCGCTGATGTTCTTCGCCTCGCGGCTGCCGCGCGTGAACGGCGGCCGCACGGGCGACGCGCTGGCGGGCGCGGCCGGCGGCGTGATGGGCGGGCTCGGCGGCTTCACCGGCGTGGTGCCCACGCTGTGGTGCACCGTGCGCGGCTTCGACAAGGACCGCCAGCGCGCCATCATCCAGAACTTCAACCTGACGATGCAGGTCGTGACCTTCGGCAGCTACCTGGCCACCGGCATCCTCGAGCCGCGCATGCTGCCGCTGCTGGCCGTGGTGGCGCCGGCCGTGCTGGTGCCGGTGCTGGTCGGCACGCGCGTGTACCTCGGGATCAGCGACATCACCTTCCGCAAGGTCGTCCTGGGCCTGCTGGCCGCCAGCGGCGTGGCGCTGCTGGTCGCCTCGGTGCCCGTGCTGCTGGCGCGCTGAGGCCCGCGCTCACATCCCCAGCAGCCGCGGCAGGGCCAGCGAGATCTCCGGCACGTAGGTGACCAGGCCCAGGAAGACCAGCATCGTCAGCAGCCACGGCCACACCGCCACCGTCAGTTCGGTGATGCCCATGTGCGCGATGCCGGAGGCGACGTACAGGTTCAGCCCCACCGGCGGGTGGCACAGGCCCACTTCCATGTTGACGGTCATCAGCACGCCGAAGTGGATCGGGTCGATGCCCAGCTGGACGGCGACGGGGAACAGGATGGGCGCCATGATCAGGATGATCGACGAGGGCTCCATCACGTTGCCCGCCAGCAGCAGCATCACGTTGACCAGCAGCAGGTAGGACACGGGCCCCAGGCCGCGGTCCACCATCCAGGCCGCCATCGCCTGCGGGATCTGCTCGCTCGTCATGAGGAAGGAGAACAGCACCGCGTTGGTGATGATGTACAGCAGCATCGCGCTCATGTTCGCCGACGCCAGCAGCACCCGCGGCACCTCGGACAGGCGCAGGTCCTTGTAGACGAACACGGCGATCCAGAACGCGTAGACGGCACTCACCGCGGCCGCTTCGGTGGGCGTGAACAGGCCCGAGTAGATGCCGCCCAGCACGATCACGATCAGCAGCACGCCCCAGGCGGATTCGCGCGCCGCGCGCGCCCGCGTGGCCCAGGCCGCGCGCTCCATGCGCGGATAGCCGTTGCGCCAGGCGCGGTACCAGGTGGTCAGGCCCAGCATGGTGGCCAGCATCGCGCCCGGCACCACGCCAGCCACGAACAGCTTGCCCACCGAGGTGTTGGTCGACACCGAGTAGAGCACCATCGCGATCGACGGCGGGATCAGGATGCCCAGCGCGCCGCTGGTGGTGACCACCCCGGCGCCGAAGCGGCGCGGATAGCCCTGCGCCACCATGGCGGGGATCAGCACGGAGCCGATGGCCACCACCGTGGCGGGCGAGGAGCCGGAGACGGCGGCGAACAGCGCACAGGCCAGCACCGCCGACAGGCCGAGGCCGCCGTGCCAGTGGCCGACCATCGAGGTCGCGAAGGCGATCATGCGGCGTGCCACCCCGCCGTGGGTGAGGAAGTTGCCCGCCAGGATGAAGAACGGGATCGCCATGATCTCGAAGTTCTCGATCCCGGTGAACAGCTTCATGGCCACCGAGTCCAGCGAGATGTCGCTGAGCAGGAACATGAAGGACAGCACCGTGAGGCCCAGCGCGATCGAGATCGGCATGCCGGTGAGCATCAGCGACACGAGCAGCCCGAACACGACGGCCGAGCGCAGCCCGCCGCCCAGGTGGACCACGCCGTACTTGGCCAGCAGCCCCAGCCCGAGCAGCAGGAACGGCAGGGCCAGCACCACCCAGGCGAGCACGGCGCCGCGGCCCGGGGCACCGTGCGCCGGCGCATCGGCCTGCAGCGGCGGTGGCGGCGCCTCGGCGGCCTCCACGCCCTGCACGTGCGCGGCATCGTGGCGCGCCAGCGTGCCGTGCTGCCAGTACTGCCAGGCCGCCTGCAGGAAGCGCAGGCACATCAGGCCGGAGCCCAGCGGGATCGCGAGGTACACGATCCACATCGGCGCTTCCAGGTCGTTGGAGCGGCTGCCCGAGTCCCACACGCCGGCGGTGAAGTGCACGCCGAAGTTGGCGATCGTGCCCGTGAACAGGGCGCCCGCGAACAGGCCGAACAGGATCACCTTGCGGGCGCGCTCCGGGTCCATGCGGGCCACCAGCACGTCCACGCCGACGTGGATGCCGGTGCGCACGCCATAGGCGGCGCCGAACTTGGCCATCCAGATGAACAGGTAGATGCAGAACTCCTGGGCCCAGGACAGGTCGCGCGCCGCCAGCCAGGCAAACAGCGCGCGCAGCGGCGGCGCCGCGAACGCGAGCCCGTGCGCCTCGAGCCACTTGGCGAGGTCGATCGCGGTGGAAGTGCCGTACCGGTGCAGCACGGCCACGAAGACCACCGCGGTGGCGACGGCGACCAGCGTCGCGATCAGCCACTCTTCCAGGTGGTCCAGCAGCGCGCCGAAGGCCCGCCCCAGGCGGGCCCCGGCGCGCGGCTCAGGCCACGATGCCAGCCGACTTGAGGAGGTCATCCACGATCTGCTTGCCCACGCGCGCCTCGGCCTCGTGGTACACCGGCTTGACGGCGGTCACCCACGCGGCGCGCTGCTGCGGCGTCAGGTAGTGCAGCGTGGTCTTGCCCGAGGCCTTGATCTTCTCCAGCGCCTCCACGTTCTCCGACTTCGCGATGGAGTTCGTGTACTGCGTGGCCTCGTTCATCGCCTTGGTCAACTGGCCGCGGAGGTCCGCCGGCAGCCCGTTCCAGAACTTCGCGTTGGTGACCACCGCGTACTGCAGGTGCGCGTGGCTCGACACCGTGATGTGCTTCTGCACCTCGTAGAACTTCTGCGTCCAGTAGTTCGACGGCGTGTTCTCGCAGCCGTCCACGACGCCCGTCTGCAGCGCGTGGTAGACCTCCGAGAAGGCCATGATCTGCGGCAGCGCGCCGAGCTTGCGGAAATACAGGTCGGCCACCTTGGAGCCCGAGATGCGCACCTTCAGGCCCTGGAAGTCGGCGGGCAGCAGCAGCGGCCGGTTGGCCGACACCATGTGGAAGCCGTTGTCCCAGTAAGCCAGGCCGGTGATGCCCTTGGCCTCCAGGCGCTTGAGCAGCCCCGCGCCGATCGGGCCGTCCACCGTCTTGTAGTAGCCCTCCTCGCCGTTGAAGATGAAGGGCAGGTCCATGGCCTCGAATTCGGGCACGCCGATCGGCCTGAACTTCGCGGTGGAGGGCGCCAGCATCTGGACCGAGCCGCTGTTCAGGGCATCGAGCTCCTCCTTGTCCTTGTAGAGCGTGGAGTTGGGGTAGACCTCCACCTTCACGCGTCCGCCGGTGTACTTCTCGGCGAGCTCCTGGAACTTCAGCGCGCCCTTGCCCTTGGGCGTGTCGTTGGTGACGACGTGGCTGAACTTGATCACGACCGGCTGCTGCGCGAGCGCATGCGGGGCCGCGAGCGCCAGCCCCATGGTCGAGAGTGCGGTGCGACGTTTCATGGATGGACCTCCTGGGAATGAAGCAAGCGCCAAGGGACGCCGCATTCTCCCGAGCGGTGCGGCGCGGGGGGCTGCGGGTTAACTCGCGCGCGGGGGCGCCGCGACGCTCGACAAGGGAACGCCCGTACGGAGCCACGCCCCTGCCCTTGAAACCGCCGCGGCCCGGCCCTAATTCCGGATCGCCCGACGCGCAGAAAGGAGAAAGAGCCATGAGTCCCTCGTTTCGATCGACCGCGGACCTGTTCGCGGAACTCAACCGTATGCAATCGATGCTCGACCGGGTCTTCCCCAGCCCCGGCTCCAGCATCCGTTCCCAGGCTGGCGCCGGCTTCCCGGTGCTGAATGTCGGCACCTCGCCGACCTCCATCGAAGTGCAGGCCCTCGCGCCCGGGCTCGACCCGGCCCGGCTGGAAATCACCGTCGACCGCGGCCTGCTGGTGATCGCCGGCGAGCGCAAGAGCGACCTGCCGCCCGGCGACGAACGCGCCAGCGTCTACGCGAGCGAGCGCTTTTCCGGGCGCTTCCGCCGCGTCGTGAGCCTGCCGGAGGACGCCGACCCGGCCCGGGTGGACGCGAGCTACCGCGATGGCGTGCTGCGCGTGAGCGTGGCCAAGCGCGAGTCCTCGCTGCCCCGCCGCATCGAAGTGAACTGAAGGAGATCGCCATGACGAACGCTGTCCAGACTGCATCCCAGGATCGTTCGCCCGCGACGGCCGCCGGCGGCAACGCGCCGCAGGCCTTCGTCGTGCCGCCGGTGGACGTCTTCGAGAACGAGAACGCCATCACGCTGCTGGCCGACCTGCCCGGCGTGCCCAAGGACCAGTTGAACCTGCGCGTCGACGGCGACACGCTGGTGATCGAGGCCACGGCCAGCGCGGCGAGCACGCCGGCCGGCATGGAGCTGGTCTACGGCGAGCTGCAGTGCCCCGCCTACCGGCGCCAGTTCACCCTGAGCCGCGAGCTCGATGCCTCGAGGATCGAAGCGCAATTGCGCGACGGCGTGCTGCGCCTGACGATCCCGAAGGCCGAGGAAGCGAAGCCGCGCCGCATCCAGGTGCAGGCCGGATAAGGCCCCGGCCCGTTGGCGCGCCGCCACGGCGCGGCGCGCACCTTCGGTGCACAATGATCCGGAGGCGGCGGCCCCTCCGCCGCACGGCGCGGGAGGCCGTCGTTGGCGCTGAAGGCATTCCTGGTGGAAGACCAGCCGTCCATGCGCGACAGCCTGGTCGAGGCGCTGTCCGAAATCGCCGGCTTCGAGATCGCGGGCTGGGCCGCCGATGAAAAGTCGGCCGTCGCCTGGCTGCGCGATCCCTCGCATCACTGGGACATCGCCGTGGTCGACCTCGTCCTGTACGGCGGCGGCAGCGGCTACGGCGTGCTGCAGGCGCTGCGCGCGCGCGGCCGCACGCGGCAGATGATCGTGCTCACCGGCACCGCCGATCCGCAGGTGCGCCAGCGCTGCGAGGAGATGGGCGCGGACGGCGTGTTCGACAAGGCGATGGAGACCGAGGCGATGCTCGATTACTGCGCCAAGCTGTCACGCGCCGCCGGCGGGCATTAAGCCTCCGTCGTCGCCGACCCTTCCGGCTGCTGCGCCAGCTGCCGCAAGGCCTGCTCGAACAGCTCCGGCGGCTGGCCGCCCTGGATCAGGTGGCGGTTGTTGATGATCACCGAGGGCACCGCATGGATGCCCAGGCTTTGCCAATGCTGCTCGGCATCGCGCACCTCCTGCGCATAGCGGCTGCTGGCGAGCATGTCCTCGGCCGCCTTGCGGTCCAGGCCCACCGACTCGGCCACTTCGGCCAGCACCGCCGGGTCCGAAGGATTGCGGCCCTCGCCGTGGTACGCCCGCAGCAGCGCCATCTTCAGGTCGCGCTGCTGCCTGGCACCCTGCTCGCCGGCCCAGGCCAGCAGGCGGTGGGCATCGAAGGTGTTCCAGACGCGCCCGCGGCCTTCCTTGCGGAATTCGAAGCCCAGGGCGGCGCCGCGCTGCGCGATGCCGGCGCGCGACTGGGCCTGCTGTTCGGGCGTGGAGCCGTACTTCTGCGTCAGGTGCTCGGTGACGTCCTGGCCTTCCGGGCCCATCTGCGGATTGAGCTCGAAGGGCTGGAAGCGGACCTCCACCGGCACTTCGCCGGCGAGGTTCTGCAGCGCGCGCTCGAGGGAGGCGAGCCCGACGGCGCACCAGGGGCACGCCACGTCGGAGACGAAGTCGATGTGGAGGGGTTGCGTCATGGGGCCATTCTCGCGCCGCGGCAAAGACCCCGTCAGCTCCCCACCGAACCGGTGATCGGCAAGACGATCCCCGTGATGTAGCTCGCGCACGCCGGCGAGGCCAGGAACACGTAGGCGGGCGACAGCTCCTCCGGCTGCGCCGGCCGCTTGAAGTCGGTCTTCTTGCCGAATTCCACGATCTCCTCGGCGCTCTGGTCGGCCGGGTTCAGCGGCGTCCACACCGGCCCGGGGGCCACGGCGTTCACGCGGATGCCCTTGTCGATGAGCGACGAGGCCAGCGACATCGTGAAGGCGTGGATCGCGCCCTTGGTCCCCGAGTAGTCCAGCAGCTTCGCGCTGCCCTGCAGGCCGGTGACGGAGCCGGTGTTGATGATGCAAGCGCCCTTCTTCAGGTGCGGCAGCGCGGAGCGGGCCATGCGCATGTAGCCCATGATGTTGGTCTCGAAGGTCTCGCGCATGCGCTCGTCGGTGATGTCCTCCAGCGAGTGCGCATGTTCCTGGAACGCCGCGTTGTTCACCAGGATGTCCAGCTTGCCGAAGGCCTTGACCGTCTTCTCGACGGCCTGCTGGCAGAAAGCGCTGTCCTTCACGTCGCCGGGAATCAGCACGCAGCGCTGGCCTTCCTTCTCGATGCAGCGTTTCGTCTCCTCGGCATCCTCGTGCGAGGACAGGTAGACGATCGCCACGTCGGCGCCTTCGCGCGCGTAGAGCACCGCCACCGCGCGGCCGATGCCGGAGTCGCCGCCGGTGATCAGCGCGGCCATGCCCTCGAGCTTGCCGCTGCCCTTGTAGTCGGGGGCCATGAACTGCGGCTTGAGTTGCATGTCCGCTTCCTGCCCCGGCTTGCGCAGGTGCTGCGCCGGCAGGTCCTCGGGGTACTTCTGGCTGCTGGTCTGCGGCGCGCCCTTGTCCTTGGCGCCGCCGGAGCCGCTCTCGTGGGGCTCCTTGCGATCCTGTTCACGTTGCAGTTCGCGTTGCTTCTCGGCGGTTGCTTCACCGGCGCCGCGCGCCTTGTCCCTGGCTGTGGGTTTCTTGTCCATGGAGGCCTCCTGTGGCAAACCTCCATGGTGCGGCGCACCGCCGCCGCGCGGCCGCGGAAAAGGACGAACCGCCTTGTCGGCGCGGACCTACGCGTGCCCGAGCACGGGATGCGGCTGGTACGGCGCCTCGAGCTGCCGCACTTCGTCGGCGGCCAGTTCCACGTCGAGCGCCGCCACGGCCTCGTCGAGCTGCCAGGTCTTGCTGGCCCCGACGATGGGCGCCGTCACGCCCTTGTGCAGCAGCCAGGCATACGCCAGCGTCGCATTGGTGGCGCCCCTGCGCGCCGCCAGCGCACCCAGCGCCTCGACCACCTGGAAGTCACTGTCGCGGTAGTAGTAGTTCTGCGCGATTTCGTCGGTCTGGGCGCGCGAGGTCGCGCCCGCTTGCCTGTCGCCGCGCTTGCGGTTGCCGGCGAGGAAGCCGCGCGCCAGCGGGCTCCAGGGGATCAGGCCCACGCCCTGGTCGCGGCACAGCGGGATCATCTCGCGCTCTTCCTCGCGGTAGGCCAGGTTGTAGTGGTTCTGCATGCTCACGAAGGGCGTCCAGCCGTGCTCCTTGGCGATCTGCTGCATCCTGGCGAACTGCCACGCGTACATGCTGCTCGCGCCGATGTAGCGTGCCTTGCCGGCCTTCACCACGTCGTGCAGCGCTTCCATCGTCTCTTCCATCGGCGTGGCGGGGTCGAAGCGGTGGATCTGGTACAGGTCGATGTAGTCGGTGCCCAGGCGCTTGAGGCTCTCGTCGACCGCGTGGAACACGCGCTTGCGCGAGAGCCCATCCATGTTGGGCCTCTTGGGCGGCTTGGCGGCCGCGGAGGCGCCACCCTTGAAGTTCACGTCCACGGGATGGAACAGCTTGGTGGCGATCACCGCTTCCTCGCGGCGGCAGAACTCGCGCACGAAGCGCCCGGTGAGCACCTCGCTCTCCCCGCCCGAGTACATGTCCGCGGTGTCGAAGAAGTTGATCCCCAGCTCCGCCGCGTGCCGCACGACGGCGCGCGAAGCTTCCTCGTCGAGCACCCACGGCCGCCATTGCGGCGTGCCGTAGGTCATCATGCCCAGGCAGATGCGCGAGACTTTCAGGCCCGTGCGGCCCAGGCGGGTGTATTGCATCAATGGGCGTGGATGTTCTTCTGGCGCAGGTAGCGTTCCACTTCCTCGACCTGGTGCCCCGCGTGATGCACGGCATCGCGCAACTGGTCCATGCTGACATCGAAGACCCGGCACCAGAACTGCACGTCGGTCTGCCGCGTCAGGTCGATGCGGCGGGAGGACTCGCCGGGATGGGAACTCACGTGGTCCATGAGGAACTCCTTTCGCCAGGGGAGGGATGATGCAGCGAATCGCTTGCGCGCGTGGCCGGGCTCTCCCTTAGGGGACCTGCTCATGCGTGGCGGACGCGCGCCGCCGCGCGGGCGCCAGCGCGTAGGCCTGACGCTCGAAATGGTTTTCACGGTAGGGGTTGCGGCCGCGCAGCAGCTGCACGAGGCTCGACAGCAGGTACGCGGGCACGAACAGCGGCCCCCAGCGTTCGTACTGGCGCACGTGCACGTGCTCGTGCCGGCGCAGCTGGGCGAGCGCGGAGCGGTCCACCGCCAGGATCACGTGGCCCAGCGTCATCGCGGAAAAGCCCAGCAGGCGCGGCAGGCGCGCCACCGCGGCACCGGCCCGGCCGCCGTAGATCTCGATCACGCCATGGTGCCGGCGCACGGTTGCCCCCAACAGCGCCGCCAAGCCGCCCAGCAGCAGGCCGAGCAGCGTGTAGGGGATGGCCCAGAGATAACGGAACAGGCGAACGGCCGCAACCATGGGGGCATTCTGCGGCGTCCGCCGAATTCCTGCTGGCGCGGGCCGGCCCGTCCATGCGTCAGACGGGGGCGGCTTCGCGTTCCTGCAAGGTGCGCACCCGCTGGGCGCACAAGGCCGCCACCAACCCCAGCAGGGCGGCGGCGGCAAACACCGGGCGGAAGCCCCAGCGGGCCGCGATCGCGCCGCCCGCCAGCACGCCCACCACGCCGCCGATGCCGTAGCCCGTCACGGTGAACAGCGCCTGCCCGCGTGCCCGCAGCCGGCCGGGGAAGTGCTTCGTGACCATGGCGATGCAGGCCGTGTGGTGGGTGGCGAAGGTCAGTGCATGCAGCATCTGCGCAACGAGCAGCGCCAGGAACCAGCTGGCCAGCCCCGCCGTGATCGCCATGCGCAGGACGGTCGCCAGGCCGCACACCAGCAGCCACTGCTCCATGGGAAAGCGCGGCAGCAACCGGCCCTGGGCGTAGAACCACGCCACCTCCACCACCACCGACACCGCCCACAGCACGCCGATGGTGGTCTTGCTGTAGCCCAGCGCATCGAGGTACAGCGACAGGAAGCCGTAGATGGAGAAATGCGCCATCACGTGGAACAGCAGCGAGGCGAAGAACCAGCGCACCACCGGCTGCCGCAAGGCTGCCCCGATGGGTGCGTGCGCCGCCCTCCCCTCGTGCGGCGCCTCTTTCGCGTCGGGCAGCCACCAGGTGCACGCCAGGACGCCGGCCAGCGTCACCAGCGCCCAGGCCGGGAAGCTGCCCATGCCGAAGCGCTCGAACCAGGCGCCGGCCACGAACACCGTGACCATGAAGCCCAGCGAGCCCCACAGGCGGACCCTGCCGTAGCGGCCCCAGTCGCCGGCGACCAGGTGCGCCATCGCGGCCTCGGTCAGGCCCATCATCGAGCTGGTATGCGTGAACAGCAGCAGCAGCACGAGGGCGATCCACCAGGCGCTGCCGGGCCACCACAGGCCCAGCGATGCGGCCAGCGCGATCGCGGCGCTGACGCGCAGCAGCTTCACGCGCTCGCCGGTGCGGTCGCTCAGGGCGCCCCACGCGTACGGCGCGAACACGCGCGTGACCGACTGCACCGAGGCCAGCAGGCTGATGATCGTGATCGGCAGTCCCTGGGCCTTGAGCCACAGCGGCAGGTAGGGATTGAAGAAGCCGATGTGCGCGAAGTAGGTCGCCGACAACGCAGCGAAGGGCACCAGCTGGCGGTAGCCAACCGGCTCGGGGCCGCTCGCCATTTAGCCGAGCGAAGCAGCGATGGGCGTCAGCGGCGGCAGCACGTCGGCGCACTGGGCGCGGTGGCGCAGCACGGCGTCCATCACCACCAGCGCCAGCATCGCCTCGGCGATCGGCGTCGCGCGGATGCCCACGCACGGGTCGTGGCGGCCCTTGGTGATCACCTGCGTGGGCGCACCGTCGATGTCGATCGTCTCGCGCGGCACCAGGATCGAGCTGGTGGGCTTGATCGCGATGGAGACCTCGAGGTCCTGCCCGGTGCTGATGCCGCCCAGCACGCCGCCCGCGTTGTTGGTGGCGAAGCCGGTGGGCGTGAGCGAGTCGCCGTGGTTGGAGCCGCGCTGCGTGACGCAGCCGAAGCCGGCGCCGATCTCCACGCCCTTGACGGCGTTGATGCCCATCATCGCGTAGGCGATCTCGGCATCGAGCTTGTCGAACAGGGGCTGGCCCAGGCCGACCGGCATGTTGATCGCGGTCACGCGCAGCCGCGCGCCGCAGGAGTCGCCGGACTTGCGCAGTTCGTCCATGTACGCCTCGAGCTTGGAGGTGTCGGCGACCGGCGCGAAGAACGGGTTGTGCGGCACGTGCTCCCAGCCCTCGAAGGGAATCTCCACGTCGCCGATCTGCTGCATGCAGCCGCGGAATTCGGTGCCGTACTTCAGCTGGAGCCACTTCTTGGCGACAGCGCCGGCGGCCACCATGGGGGCGGTGAGGCGGGCGGACGCCCGGCCGCCGCCGCGGGGGTCGCGCAGGCCGTACTTCTCGAGGTAGGTGTAGTCGGCGTGGCCGGGGCGGAACTTGCGCGCGACCTCGCTGTAGTCCTTGCTGCGCTGGTCCGTGTTGCGGATCATCAGGCAGATCGGCGTGCCGCTGGTCTTGCCCTCGTAGACGCCGGAGAGGATCTCCACCTTGTCCTCTTCCTGGCGCTGCGTGACGTAGCGGCTGGTGCCGGGGCGGCGGCGATCCAGGTCGGGCTGCAGGTCGGCTTCGGAGAGCTCCATGCCGGGCGGGCAGCCGTCGATGACGCAGCCGATCGCCGGCCCGTGCGATTCGCCGAAGTTGGTGACCGCAAAGGCCTTGCCGAAGGTGTTGCCGCTCATGCCTCGATTATCGGCCAAGCGCCTGTTGGGCCAGCCGCAGCGCGCCTTCGTAGCTGCGCGCCACGGCGATGAAGAGGTTGCGGTGGCAGAAGGCGGCGTCGGGCACGCCGGTGGCGGCCGCGAGTTCCTCGTCGCGCAGGCCGGCCCAGGCGGCGGGCAGGTCCAGTCGGGACTGGAAGGAGCCCAGGCGCTGCGGCACGGTGCGGACCTGGTGCCGGCCCGGTTCCGTATCGGGATAGAGCACCAGCTGCACGTCCGGCATTTCCTCCACGACGACGCGCGTCCAGGGCATGCCGCCTTCGGGCAGGTACAGCAGGCGGCCGTCGAACAGGCGCTGGCCGGCGCGCACCTTGTCGGCCGCCAGCAGCTGGCCGATCTTGCGGCGCAGGAAGGCGTCGAGGAAGCGGCGCAGCAGCGCCATGCCTTCCCGGAAGCGCTCCACCTGCAGCGCGGCGTGCGCTTCGCGCGGCAGGGCCTGCTCCTCCATCCAGTCGGTGTTCAGGAGCGAGATGAGTTCGGACAGGCCGAAGATCCCCGGCGCGACGGAATCCTCGCCGTTGTCGACCAGGTCCAGGTAGCGCACCAGGGCGGAGTCGACGTCCTGCGCGATGGCGGCGAGCGTGGCCTCTTCCACGCGCTGGCCCATGCGGTCGGCGACCTGCCGCACGTAGGCCGGGCCGAACTCTCGCCACACGAGGCCCGCGCTCGCATACGGTTCGGCGCGCACAGTCCGGCCCTGCTCGTCGAGCCGCGTGCGGGCGCCGTCGAACCCGCGCTGGTGGTGGTCGAAGCGGCCGCGCGCGGGGTCCCATTCGCCGCCGACGTCGACGGCGAAGTCGGCCGCGGCGATCGTCGCGGGATCGCGCGTGCGCAGCAGCACGTGGTCGGGGAACAGGGCTGCGAGCACGGCGACGCCGAAGGTGTCGTCGGCGTGGTGGGAACCGTTGTGGGTGGCGATGCGCTTGGTCACGGACCGAGCTTACGTCCTCCGCCCCTGCGAAGGCGGCAAGGTAGGCTGGCGGTGCAGGCGAAGCCGCAACCCCAGCGATGCGCGAAGCGCGGCGAACGCTGGGGTTCGCGCGCTGCGCGGCTCACCACCAGCCTACGAAAGGCAAACTGCGCGGACCCGTCAGAGCTGCGCGGTCGGCTGCGAATCTTCCGCCGCCGGCCAATCCCGGATGTACGCCTTGAGCATCCGGTTCTCGAAGTTCTGGCTGTCCACCACCGCCTTGGCGACGTCGTAGAAGCTGATCACGCCCATGAGCATGCGCTGGTCCATCACCGGCATGTAGCGGGCGTGCCGATCGAGCATCATGCGGCGCACTTCGTCCAGCTCGGTCTCGAGCGTGCAGGTCAGCGGGTGGTCGTCCATCGCGGTGCGCACGAGGATGTCGCCCACCACGTGCTTGTTGGCGACGATGCACTGGATCACCTCGCGGAAGGTGAGCATGCCCACCAGGTCCCCGTGGTCCATCACCACCAGGGAGCCGATGTCTTTTTCGGCCATGAGGTCGATCGCGCGGGACAGCGGCTCGTCGGGAGCGGCGGTGTAGAGCGTGTTGCCCTTGACGCGCAGGATGTCGCTGACTTTCATGGCTGGCCTCCAATCGGTGGGGCGGCCACGGAAGCGGAAAGACCATGGTCGCGTCCGGATGAATATAGCCCACAATCCGGGCCAGTCCAATAAGGAGGAATTGCCCTATGTCCGGTTACTCCGACCCCGGATTCGATACGCTGGCCCTGCACGCCGGCGCCGCGCCCGACCCGGCGACCGGCGCCCGGGCCGTCCCCATCCACCTCAGCACCTCCTTCGTCTTCGAGTCGAGCGACCACGCCGCGGCGCTGTTCAACCTGGAGCGCTCGGGCCACGTCTATTCGCGCATCAGCAATCCGACCAACGCGGTGTTCGAGCAGCGGGTGGCGGCGCTCGAAGGCGGCATCGGCGCCATCGCCACCGCCAGCGGACAGGCGGCGCTGCACCTGGCGATCGCCACCCTGATGGGGGCGGGCTCTCACATCGTCGCCAGCACGGCCCTCTACGGCGGTTCGCAGAACCTGCTGCACTACACCCTGCGCCGCTTCGGCATCGAAACGACCTTCGTCAAGCCGGGCGACATCGACGGCTGGCGCGCGGCGATCCGGCCCGACACCAAGTTGCTGTTCGGCGAAACCGTGGGCAACCCCGGGCTCGATGTGCTGGACATCCCCACAGTCTCCGCGCTGGCCCACGAGGCCGGCGTGCCCTTGCTGGTGGATTCCACTTTCACGACCCCTTACCTGATGAAGCCCCTGGACCTGGGCGCGGACCTGGTCTATCACTCGGCGACCAAGTTCCTGTCCGGCCACGGCACCGTGATCGGCGGCGTGGTGGTCGATGGCGGCAGCTTCGACTGGGAGCGCTCGGGCCGCTTCCCCGAACTCACGGCGCCCTACGACGGCTTCCACGGCATGGTGTTCAGCGAGGAGTCCACGGTGGGCGCCTTCCTGCTGCGGGCCCGCCGCGAAGGGCTGCGCGATTTCGGCGCCAGCATGAGCCCGCACACCGCCTGGCTGATCCTGCAGGGCATCGAGACGCTGCCGCTGCGGATGGAACGCCACATGAGCAACACCCGCAAGGTGGTGGAGTTCCTGGCGGGGCAATCCTTCGTCGAGCGGGTGGGCCACCCGATGCTCGCATCGCACCCCAGCCACGCGCTGGCGCAGAAGCTCCTGCCCAAGGGCGCCAGCTCGGTGTTCAGCTTCGACATGAAGGGCAGCCGCGAACAGGGCAAGAAGTTCATCGAGACGCTCAAGCTGTTCAGCCACCTCGCCAACGTGGGCGACTGCCGCTCGCTGGTGATCCACCCCGCCAGCACGACGCATTTCCGCATGAGCGACGAGGCGCTGCAAAGCGCCGGCATCGGCCCCGGCACGATCCGCCTGTCGATCGGCCTGGAGGACCCGGACGACCTGATCGACGACCTCAAGCGCGCCCTGAAAGCCGCCGAGAAGGCCTGAGGAGGACACATGGAACTGACCGTCAACGGCGCCAGGACCTTCTGCTACACCGGCGGCAAGCCTTTCGATCGCGAAAAACCCACCGTGGTCTTCCTGCACGGGGTGCTGAACGACCACAGCGTATGGATCCTGCAGACCCGCTATTTCGCCCACCACGGCTGGAACGTGCTGGCGCCCGACCTGCCCGGGCACTGCAAGAGCGAGGGCGAGCCGCCCAAGAGCGTGGAGGAAGCGGCGGCCTTCGTCCTGGCCCTGCTCGATGCGGCCGGCGTGCAGAAGGCGGCGCTGGTAGGCCACAGCTTCGGGTCGCTGGTGGCCATGGAAGCCGCGGCGCGCGCGCCCGAGCGCGTCTCGCACCTCGCGCTGGTGGGCACCGCTTTCCCGATGAAGGTCTCCCCGGCGCTGCTGGAGAACTCGCAGCACCAGCCGATGAAGGCCATCGACATGGTCAACGTCTACTCGCATTCGCTCATGGCGCCGCCGCCTTCGGCGCTCGGGCCGGGCACCTGGCTGTATGGCGGCTCGCGCGCGCTGATGAAGCGGGTGCTGGCCAGCAACCCGCGCGTCAACGTGTTCCATCGCGGATTCTCCGCCTGCGACAGCTACACGGGCGGGGAGGCCGCGATCGAGCAGGTCATGTGCCCCATCCTGTTCGTGCTGGGCAAGGCCGATGCGATGACGCCGCCGAAGGCCGCGCAGTCGCTGCAGCAGAAGGCGCGCAATGCGCGCACCGTGCTGGTCGACGGCGGCCACCAGATGATGACGGAAGCGCCCGACCAGGTGCTGTTCGCGCTGCGCGACTTCCTGCGCTGAGCCATGGAGGTGACGCCGCGCATGAGCCCGGAGCGCGCGCGCGAGATCGCGGCCTCCTTCGACCTGCGCGCCCTGCCGCCGGACTTCTACGCCAATCCGTACCCGGTGTATGCGGCGCTGCGCGAGGGCGCGCCGGTGCGGGCCATGCCGGACGGCTCCTGGTTCCTCACCCGCCATGCCGACCTGGTGGCGGTGTACCGCGACGCGCAGGTCTTCAGCTCCGACAAGAAGGTGGAGTTCACGCCCAAGTACGGCGCCGGCGCGCCGCTGCTGGAACACCACACGACCAGCCTCGTGTTCAACGATCCGCCGCTGCACACGCGGGTGCGCAAGCTGATCATGGGCGCCCTCACCCGCCGCGCGATCGCGGAGATGGAGCCTGGGCTGGTGCAGCTGGTGGACCGGTTGCTCGATGCGATCGAGGCGCGCGGCGGCGGCGACTTGATCGAGGACTTCGCCTGCGCGATTCCGGTGGAGATCATCGGCAACCTGCTGGGCGTACCGCATGCGGACCGCGGCCCGCTGCGCGGCTGGTCGCTGGCGATCCTGGGCGCGCTGGAGCCGAAGCTCACGCGCGAGCAGGAGGATGCAGGCAACCGCAGCGTGCGCGAGTTCGTGGCGTACCTGCGCGAGCTGGTGGCCGACCGGCGCCGCAGCCCGGGCGATCCGGAGCACGACGTGCTCACGCGGCTGATCCAGGGTGAGGAAGCCGGGGAGAAGCTTTCGGAGGCCGAGCTGCTGCAGAACTGCGTGTTCATCCTGAACGCGGGGCACGAAACCACGACCAACCTGATCGGCAATGCGCTGGTGGCGCTGCAGGAGTGGCCGGGCGAGAAGGAGCGGCTGCTGCGCGCGATCGGCCCGCGGCCGGACTGGAACGCGCTGGAGCCCGCGATGACGCTGGCGGTCGACGAATTCCTGCGCTTCGAGTCGTCGAACCAGCTGGGGAACCGGCGGGCGCTGCAGGCCTGCGAGGTGGGCGGCGTGGCGCTGCCGGCCGGCGCGCTGGTCACGCTGTGCATCGGCGCGGCGAACCGCGATCCCGCGCAATTCGCGAATCCGGACGTGCTGGATCTGCAGCGAGCGGACAACCGGCATCTCGCGTTCGGGTTCGGGATCCACCAGTGCGCGGGCTTGAGCCTGGCGCGGCTGGAGGGACGGGTGGCGATCGGAAGGTTCCTGGCGCGGTTTCCGCGGTATCGGCTGACGGCGGCGCCGACGCGCGGCGGGCGGGCGCGGTTCCGCGGCTTTCTTCGCGCGCCGTTTGCGGTTTCGTAGGCTGGCGGTGGGCCGCGCCAGCGCGCGAACCCCAGCGCCTTTGCGCATCGCTGGGGTTTCGCTGGCGCTCCACCGCCAGCCTACGAGGAGAACAGGCGCATGAGCGCCATCCGGTCCGTCTTCCCCATAGCCAGCCGAGGAATCGCATCCAGGAACAGCAAGCGCACGGCCTGCTGCGGCCCCAGCTGCAGCGCCCGCTGCACCGCCTGCGCCGCCTGCTCCTGTGTCATCCCCGCCGCGGCCACCACCGCCACTCCGAGGCTCACGGCGCCGCCCTGCAAATGCACCGCCAGCACCGCCGCGTCGGCAATCCCCGGCTGGCCGCGCAGCAGCTCCTCCAGCTTCGCGCAAGGCACCTTCAAGCCGCCGATGTTCACCAGCTCGTCGTGCCTGCCGACCAGCCGCAGCCGCCGCGACCCGACGATCGCGCCGAGGTCCCCGCTCACGAACCAGCCATCGCGAAAGGCCGCGGCCGTCTCCTCGGGCCGATCGAGGTAGCCCTCCACCATCGCCGGCGTGCGCACCGCCAGGATGCCGACCTCGCCGTCCGGCAGCGGCCGCCCGCCCTCGTCGAGGACGCGCACCTCCACCCCCGGCGCCAGCACGCCGGTGCCGTCGGCATCGAGTTCGTCGCACACCACGTGCACCTCGTTGCCGCCGTAGCGATTGAGGATGCGGCCGCCGAACACCGCGGCGGCCTGCGCCCGCAGCGCGGGCGAGGCCAGCCCGCCGGCCGTCGCCACGCTCACGGGGCGGTGCGCCACGTAGCCGCCCGGCAGTTCGGCCAGCAGGCGCTCCAGTTGCAGCGGCAGGCCATAGATGTCGGTCGGGGCCAGGCGCGCGATGTCGCGCCCGTGGCCGGCCAGCAGCATCCCACCCTGGCGCAGGCACTGGCTCGCGCGGGCGAAGATCGCGTTGATCACCAGCGGGCCGAGCAGCAGCAGGCGCGTGTCGCGCCCGTAGCCGAGGAGGTCCCGCGCCGGCCGCACCCACTGCTCCTGCGCCTGCCGCCGCAGCAGCATGAATTTCGATCGCCCGGTGGAGCCGGAGGTGCGGCTGATGCGCGCCGGCTCGTCCCATGCGGCCGGCGTCCATTGCGGCGGATCACCCCGGTACGGCGCGGCGATGCGCTCGACGAAGCCGGCATCGAGGAGATGGAAACGCACCCCTGCCGGCAGCGCCTGCGCCCGCCCCGAGAACACCCGATCCACCTGCGTGAACAGGAACCCGGCATCCGGATCGCCCTCCGCCTGGAACGACAGGGTGACGGCGCCGAGCGCCTCGCACGCCAGCAGCACCACCATCTGGATGCCGAAGCCGGGTCCCGACACCGCGACGCGCTCGCCCTTGCGCACACCGTCGGCGCGCAGCAAGGCGGCGCACTGCAGCAGCATGCCGGCGAACGCGCCGTAGCCCAGTTCCGAATCGTCCTCCCGCAGCACCGGACGTGCGGGGTCCTGCGCGGCCCAGGCCTGGACGATCTCCAGCGTGGAGGCCGGCGCGCGCATCAGAGCACGTCCTTCAGGTAGATCGTCGACAGCCGCCCGGTGTGCCAGAGCTTCGCCGTCGCGTCCGACACGGGCAGCAGCAGGTGCCGGATCAGCGGCTCCAGCGCGGTGGACTGCACGTCGGCCAGCAGCACGAAGCGCGTCGCCACCTGGTCGTCGACCTCGTTCAGCCGCGCGATCCAATCGAGCTGCACCAGCGTGTGCAGCACCGGCTCGAGCTGCAGCGCGTCCACCTGCATGGCCTCGGAGAGTTCGCCGGCGGTCATCCCTCGCCGCGCCGATCCCTGCGCGCGGTGCAACTGGTGCAGCACCTCCAGCGCCAGCTGGAACTGCCAGCCGTGGCCGCCGGGGCGCCGGTGCGCGCCGGCCAGCAGGCTGGGCAGGTAGGCGGCGAGCACCGCGCCGAACAGCACGATCAGCCACACGATGTAGATCCACACCAGCAGGATCGGCAGCGTCGCGAAGGCGCCGTACACGATCGAATACGTGGGCACCTTGCCGATGTACCAGGCCAGCAAGCGCTTGGCGAGCTCGATGCCGATCGCCGCCGATGCGCCGCCCGCAATGGCATGCCCGCGCCGCACCGGCGTGTTGGGCACGTAGTGGTACAGCGCCGACAGCGCCGCGGCGAGCATCACGAATTCGAAGACATCGATGACGAAGGCGAAGAAGCCGGGGAGCTGCACCAGCCCGCGCGAGGCCGAGACGACGTACGAGGTCGTGCTGAGGCTGGCGGCCAGCAGCAGCGGGCCGAGCGTCATCGCCGCCCAGTAGATCAGCACGCGCTGCGCCAGCGGCCGCGGCCGCCGCACGCGCCAGATGCCGTTGAGCGTGCGGTCGATGGTGAGCACCAGCGCCAGCGCGCTCACCAGCAACGCCGCGAGGCCGACGCTCCCGAGCCGGCTCGCCTTGCCGGCGAACTGGGTCAGGTACCCGAGCACCTGGCGCGCGATGGATTCGGGCACCAGGCTCTGCACCAGCCAGGCCTGCAGGTTGGACTGCAGCTTGCCGAAGATCGGGAAGGCCGTGAACAGCGCCAGGGCCACCGTGAAGAAGGGCACGAGCGCGATCGTGGTCGTGAAGGTGAGGCTGCTGGCCGACAGGCCCAGGCGGTCCTCCCGGAAGCGTTCGCGCAGGGTCAGCGCGGTGGAGCGCCAGGGGAACCGAACGAGTTCGGCCGCGAGTTCGGCAAGCAGCTGGCGCCAATTCATCGGTCGCTATGATGCCACCGCACATGCAGTCGTCCGAAACCGCCGCCGCCGTCCCGCCCATCGTCGAAGCCACGCGCTGGATCGCCGTGGCCTGCCTGCTCGGGTTGATCGCGGTGGAGCTCGCCTGGCACCTGTGGCTGCCGGCCAGGCCCAGCCTCTGGGCGGTGAAGGCGTTGCCGCTGTGCGTCCCGCTCGCGGGTCTCCTGAAGCGCCAGATGTACACCTACCGCTGGACCAGCCTGCTGGTGTGGCCCTACTTCATGGACGGCGCGGTGCGCGCCGCCGAAGGCCTGATGCCCGCGCTGGAGATCGCCCTGTCCCTCATCCTCTTCGTTGCCTGCGCCCTGCACGTGCGGATCCGCCTGCGCAACGCCAAGCCATGAACGAACTGATTTCGCAGTTGCGCGGTGCCGTCGGCGCCGCGCACGTCCTGACCGAAGGCGACCTGAGCGCCTGGGAAACCGACTGGCGCAAGCGCTCCCGCGGCAAGGCCCTGGCCGTGGTGCGGCCCGGGTCCACCGCGGAAGTGGCGGCCGTCGTGCGCGCCTGCGCCGCGGCGGGCACGCCGGTCGTGCCGCAGGGCGGCAACACCGGGCTGGTGGTGGGCGGCGTGCCGGATGCGTCGGGCCGCGAGGTGGTGCTGAGCCTCACGCGCCTGAACCGCGTGCGCGCCATCGATGGCGACAACCTCACGATGACGGTCGATGCCGGCTGCGTGCTGCAGAACCTGCAGCAGGCGGCGGACGATGCGGGCTTGTTGTTCCCCCTGAGCCTGGCGGCGGAGGGCAGCTGCACGATCGGCGGCAACCTGGCCACCAATGCGGGCGGCACGCAGGTGGTCCGCTACGGCAACACGCGCGAGCTGTGCCTGGGGCTGGAGGTCGTCACCGCCCAGGGCGAGGTCTGGGACGGCCTCACCGGCCTGCGCAAGGACAACACCGGCTACGACCTGCGCGACCTGTTCATCGGCAGCGAGGGAACGCTGGGCGTGATCACCGGTGCCACGATGAAGCTGTACCCGCGTCCGGCCGCCACTCTCACCGCGTGGGCCGCGGTGCCGTCGATGGAAGCGGCGGTGAAGCTGCTCGGGCTGGCACACCGGCACCTGGGCGCGGGCCTGACCGGCTTCGAGGTGATGGGCCAGTTCGCGCTGTCGCTGGTCGCCAGGCACTATCCGCAGCTGCGCGTGCCGCTGTACCAATCGGTGCCCTATTGCGTGCTGCTGGAGAACGCCGACCAGGAGTCGGAGGAGCATGCGCGCACGCTGTTCGAGCGGCTGCTGGAGGTGGCGCTGGAGGACGGTTGCGTGGCCGACGCGGTGGTCGCGGAAAACCTCACGCAGGCGCACCAGCTGTGGCACATCCGCGAGGCGATCCCCTTGGCGCAGGCGGAGGAAGGCCTGAACATCAAGCACGACATCTCGATCCCGGTCTCGCGCATCCCGGCGTTCTGCGCCGACACCGACGCCCTGCTGCAGCGGGAGATCGCCGGCGTGCGGCTGGTGAACTTCGGGCACCTGGGCGACGGCAACCTGCACTACAACGTGCAGGCACCGGAGGGCGGCGACATGAAGGCCTTCCTGGAGGGCAACGAGGAGCGCGTGAACACGCTGGTGTACGACCAGGTGAAGCGTTTCGACGGCTCGATCTCGGCGGAGCACGGGATCGGGATGCTCAAGGCGGGCAAGCTGCCGGAGTACAAGTCGCCCGTGGCGCTGGGGATGATGCAGGCGCTGAAGAGGGCGCTGGATCCCAAGAACTTGCTGAATCCGGGGCGGGTGGTGTCCCTGTAGTTCCTCCCTCCCCTCCGGGGGAGGGCTGGGGTGGGGGCACTCCGGCGCCCACGCAACGCCGCGCCGGAATTAATCCCGCAGCGCCCCTACCCTGCCCTCCCCCGGAGGGGAGGGAAAAGCCAAACACCCGATAATTGCGCCCCATGACCTCCCGCCCCGTCCGCTCGCAGTACGAGGACTTCATGCGCCATGTCTACACGCATGGCACGCCCAAGACCGACCGCACCGGCACCGGCACGCGCAGCGTGTTCGGCTACCAGATGCGCTTCGACCTCGCCGAGGGCTTCCCGCTGGTGACGACGAAGAAGGTCCACCTCAAGTCCATCATCCTCGAGCTGCTCTGGTTCCTGCAGGGCTCCAGCAACAACAACTGGCTCAAGGAACGCGGCGTCACCATCTGGGACGAATGGGCGCGCGAGGACGGCGACCTCGGCCCGGTGTACGGCGTGCAGTGGCGCAGCTGGCCCACGCCCGAGGGCGGCCACATCGACCAGATCGCCGAAGCGGTCAGGACGATCAGGACCAATCCCGACTCGCGCCGCATCATCGTGAGCGCCTGGAACGTGGCGGACCTGCCGAAGATGGCGCTGATGCCCTGCCACGCGTTCTTCCAGTTCTACGTGGCGGAGGGCAAGCTGTCCTGCCAGCTCTATCAGCGCAGCGCCGACATCTTCCTCGGCGTGCCCTTCAACATCGCCAGCTACGCCTTGCTCACGCACATGATCGCGCAGCAATGCGACCTGGGCGTGGGCGACTTCATCTGGACCGGCGGCGACTGCCACATCTACAGCAATCACCACGAGCAGGTGGAGCTGCAATTGAGCCGCACGCCCTACCCGTATCCCACGCTGGACATCAAGCGCCGCCCGCCTTCCATCTTCGACTACGTGTACGAGGATTTCGAGGTGCTGGACTACCAGTGCCACGGCGCGATCAAGGCGCCCGTGGCGGTATGAGCGCCGCCCGGCCGCCCGAAGGCGCGGGCCCCCTCCGCTTGCGGAGGGGGGAGGAGGAGTCCGCCCGGCGGACGGATCCTGGGGGAGGTTTCCAATGAAAATCGGCCTCGTCTACGCGCAGTCCCGCAACGGCGTGATCGGCCAGGGCGGCAGCATGCCCTGGCACCTGCCGGAGGACCTCGCGCACTTCAAGCGGACCACCCTGGGCGCGCCCGTGATCATGGGCCGCAAGACCTGGGATTCGGTGCCTCCGCGCTTCAGGCCGCTGCCGGGGCGCCGCAACATCGTGATCACGCGCGATGCGCAATGGCACGCGGACGGCGCCGAGCGCGCAGCCTCCCTGGACGAGGCGCTGGCGCTCGGAGCGGGCGCCGATACGGTCTGGGTGACCGGTGGCGCCGAGGTGTTCCGCCTCGCGCTGCCGCGGGCGGACATCGCCGTCGTCACCGAAATCGACGCGGAGTTCGAGGGCGACACGCATGCGCCCGAACTCGGCCCCGGCTGGCGGGAGGTGGCGAGGGAAAGCCACGTCTCTGCCAACGGATTGGCCTTCAGCTTCGTTACGTACCACAACACGCACACCGAGGAGTGACCATGTCTGGCGGAACCTTCCACGTCCACGGCCCCCACGACCACGAACTGGAACACGCGACGCAGCGCGCCGCGGGCGACAGCGCCCACCACGGCGTGGCCGGCGGCAGCATGACCAACCAGATCGCGATGTTCACGGCGGTGATCGCCACCGTCGGCGCGATCTTCGCGTACCTGGGCGGGGCCACGCAAGCCAACGCGGGCCTGTACAAGAACAACGCGGCGATCAGGAAGACCGAAGCGTCCAACCAGTGGAACTACTACCAGTCCAAGAGCAGCAAGCAGAACCTCTCCGAGCTGGCGATGGTGCTGGTGGCCGACGACAAGAAGGACTTCTACAAGAAGGAGATCGAGCGCTACAAGCTGGAGAAGGCGGAGATCAAGCTGGCCGCCGACAAGCTCGAGGCGGAAGCCACCGACTGGGACAAGAAGAGCGACGCCGAGATGCACGTCCACCACCGGTGGGCGCAGGCCACCACGGCGCTGCAGGTGTCGATCGCGCTGGCGGCGATCGCGCTGATGACGAAGAAGAAGTGGCTGGAGATGGGGATGTTCGGGGTGGCGGCGGTGGGGCTCGCCATTGGCGGGCTGGCGGTGTTCCACATCTGAGGGTCGATCGCGGTGACTTCGTAGGCTGGCGGTGAGGCGCAAAGCGCCGGAACCCCAGCGCTGGGGTTTCGCTTCGCTCCACCGCCAGCCTACGCATCGTCCGCCACGCACCGCCCGACCGGGCACCGCCCGACCGGGCACGGCCCGACCGGCATCGTCCGCCCGACCATCGCCCGCGTTCGGCCCCCGCTCAATCCACCTTCGCCCCCGAGGCCTTGACCACCGGTGCATACCGCGCCATCTCCTTGACCAGCATGTCGCCGAAGGCCTCCGGCGCCACCGCGATCGGGTCGGCGCCCAGGTTCTCGTAGACCTTGCGGATCTCCTCGCTCTGCACCGCCTTGGCGAACTCCGCGTTCAGCCGGCGCACGACGGCCGGGTCCATGCCCTTGGGTCCCAGGATCCCCGTGTAGAGCACCAGCTCGAAGTTCGGCACGCCCGCCTCGGCCATCGTCGGCACGTCCGGCGCCGCCGCCACGCGCTTGGGCGTGGTGACGGCGAGGGCCCGCAGCTTGCCCGCGCGCGCATTGCTCACCGCCGGCGGCATCGTCGAGAACACGAAGCTCACCTCGCCCGCCAGGATCGCCTGCGTGGCCGGGCCGCTGCCCTTGTACGGCACGTGCACGGCGTCCAGCCCCTGGCTGGCCTTCAGCATCTCGCTGGCCAGGTGGATGATCGTGCCGTTGCCCGAGGAGCCGTAGGACATCTTGCCCTGCTCCGCCTTTGCCTGCGTCGCCAGTTCGCGCACGCTCCTGGCGGGCGACGACGGGTGCACCACCAGCATCAGCGGCGTCGAAGCGACGAGCGCGATCGGCGAGAAGTCCTTCGCCGTGTCGTAGGGCAGCTTCGGGTAGAGGCTGGCGTTGATGGCGTGCGTGGTGATGTCCTGCAGCCAGATCGTGTAGCCGTCGGGCGGCGCCTTGGCCACCATGTCGCCGGCGATGGTGGTGCCCGCGCCCGGCCGGTTCTCCACGATCACGCCCTGCCCGACCTGGCTGGACACCTTGGCCGCCAGCGCACGCGCCAGCACGTCCGAGATGCCGCCGGGCGCGAAGCCCACGATCATGCGGATCGGCTGCTTCGGGTAATCGGCCTGCGCCAGCGCGGGCGCGCTCGCGAGGACGGCCAGGCCGCAGGCGGCGGCCTGGAGCAGGCCGCGGACGAGAAGATGCTTCATCGGGACTTCCTTGGAGGGCGACCGGGGCATGCTGGCACGCGTGCGGCAGAATCCGCATCGGGCCCGCCCCTAGTTGGGCCGCCGCACCGCGCCGGGGAACGACGCCCCCCTTCGGCCCGCCCGCGCACCAGACCGAAACACCCCACCGCCCGAACGCCTTGAAGATCACCACCTGGAACGTCAATTCCCTCACCGCCCGCCTGCAGCACGTGCTGGACTGGACGGCCGCCAACCCGGTGGACGTCCTGTGCATCCAGGAGCTCAAGCTCACGGACGACAAGTTCCCGCTCGACGTGCTGCGCGGCATCGGCTACGAACATTGCGCCGTGTTCGGCCAGAAGACCTACAACGGCGTGGCCGTCATGAGCCGCTTCCCGGTGCGCGACATCGTGAAGAACATCGGCGGTTTCGAGGACGAGCACTCGCGCCTGCTGTCCGTGACGCTGGACACGCCCGCCGGCGCGCTGCGCCTCGTCAACGGCTACTTCGTCAACGGCCAGGCGCCGGGCACGGAGAAGTTCGCGTACAAGATGGCGTGGCTGCGCGGTCTGCACGCCTGGCTGCGCGAGGAAATCGCGCGCCACCCCGAGCTCGTGCTGGTGGGTGACTTCAACATCGCGCCGGAAGACCGCGACTCCTTCGACCCCGAAGGCCTGCGTGAAACCATCCACCACACCACCGAGGAGCGCGAGCACTTCCGCCAGTTGCTCGGACTGGGGCTGGTGGACAGCTTCCGCCTGTTCGAGCAGCCGGAAAAGAGCTTCAGCTGGTGGGACTACCGCATGCTGGGCTACCAGAAGAACCGCGGGCTGCGCATCGACCACATCCTGGTGAGCGAGCCGCTCAAGCCGCGCGTGGCAGCCTGCGCCATCGACCGCGCGCCGCGCAAGTGGAAGCAGCCGAGCGACCACGCGCCGGTGACCGTGGACATCCAATGAAGAACGAACAGGCGATCCTCCTCACCGGCGGCGCCGGCTACATCGGCAGCCACACCTTCGTGGCGCTGCACGAGGCGGGCTTTGCGCCCGTGATCCTGGACGACTTCTCCAACAGCCATCCGGCGGTGCTCGATCGGCTGGAGCGGATCACCGGCCGCGCCCCGGTGCTGGAGCGCGGCAACGTGCTGGACACGGCCTTCGTGGAAGCTGTGCTGCGCCGCCACCGCATCGCGGGCGTGGTGCACTTCGCCGGCTCCAAGGCCGTCGGCGAGAGCGTCGCGCAGCCGCTGAAGTATTTCGGGAACAACATCGGCGGGGCGATCAGCCTGCTGCGCGCGATGGAGGCCGTGTTCCTGGGGCCCGGGAGCTGGGCGCCGCCGACGCTGGTGTTTTCCAGCAGCGCCACGGTGTACGGGGACCCGGCCACCGTGCCGATCACGGAAGACTTCCCGCGCAGCCACACCAATCCCTACGGCCACACCAAGCTGGTGATCGAGGACATGCTGGCCGCGGTGCGCCAGGCGCAGCCGGCGTGGCGCGTCGGCGTGCTGCGCTACTTCAACCCGGTGGGCGCGCATGCGAGCGGCCTCATCGGCGAGGACCCGGCCGGCATCCCCAACAACCTGATGCCGTACGTGACGCAGGTGGCCGTGGGCCTGCGCCCGCAACTGAGCGTGTTCGGCGGCGACTACCCCACGCCGGACGGCACCGGCGTGCGCGACTACATCCACGTCGACGACCTCGCGGCGGGGCACGTGGCGGCCTTGCGGGCGCTGTCGTCGGGCGCCAGCTTCACGGTGAACCTGGGCACGGGCCAGGGGTACAGCGTGCTGCAGGTGGTGCGCGCGTTCGAGCAGGCGAGCGGGCGCAAGGTGCCATACCAGGTCGTCGCGCGGCGGGCGGGGGATGTGGCGCAGTGCTATGCGGATCCGTCGCTGGCGAAGCGTGTCCTCGGGTGGCAGGCGCGCAAGGGGCTGGAGGAGATGTGCGCGGATGCGTGGCGGTGGCAGAGCGGCAATCCGAAGGGATATGCGACCTGAGGCAGAGGCTGCGTAGGCTGGCGGTGAGCCGCGATAGCGCGCGAACCCCAGCGTTGCGCGCAAGCGCTGGGGTTCGCGCGCTGCGCGGCTCACCTGCGGCGGCCAGGGCCGTCCCAGCCTACGGGTTGCCGCAGGGCGCGAGCGCGCCCCTCCCTCGGAGGGGGAGGAAGCAAGCCGCAGGCTGGCGGTGAGCGCGCGAAGCGCGGAACCCCAGCGCTTCCTGGTGGCTACCCCTCCAGCCCGAGTTCCTGGATCTTGCGCGTGATCGTGTTGCGGCCGATCCCCAGCTTCTGCGCCGCTTCGATCCGCCGCCCGCGCGTGTTCTGCAGCGCGGTCAGGATCAGGCGCGATTCGAAGCGGCGCGTGAGCTGCTCCCACACGTCGTGGTGGCCGCTCACCAGCAACTGCATGGCTTCGACCTCCAGCGCCGATTCCCAGGTCGCGCCGACCGGCGCCGGCGCCGCGGGCGCGGCACTCGCGCCAGGCACCGCTTCCGCCGGCGTGATGGAAGCAGGCGCGGCATCGAACGCCGCCGGCACCAGGCGCGCGAGGGCCGGATCGACAGGCGCACTGCCGACTTCCGGCGGCAGGTCCTTCGGCTCCACCAGCTGCGCCGGCGCCATCACCGTGAGCCAGTGGCAGATGTTCTCCAGCTGGCGCACGTTGCCGGGGAAATCGAAAGTCATCAGCCGCGCCAGCGCCGCATCCGAGATGCGCTTGGGCTCCACCCCGAGCTGCTGCGCGCTCTGCTGGATGAAGTGACGCGCCAGCATCGGGATGTCCTCGCGCCGCTCGCGCAGCGCCGGCAGCCGCAGGCGGATCACGTTGAGGCGGTGGAACAGGTCCTCGCGGAACACGCCCTCCTTCACGCGCTGCTCCAGGTCCTGGTGCGTCGCGGCGATCACGCGCACGTTGGCCTTGATCGCGTTGTGCCCGCCCACGCGGTAGAAGTGCCCGTCCGACAGCACGCGCAGCAGGCGCGTCTGCAGGTCGAACGGCATGTCGCCGATCTCGTCGAGGAACAGCGTGCCGCCCTCGGCCTGCTCGAAGCGGCCGCGCCGCATCGTCTGCGCGCCCGTGAAGGCGCCGCGCTCGTGGCCGAACAGCTCCGACTCCAGCAGGTCCTTCGGAATGGCCGCGGTGTTGATCGCCACGAAGGGCCCGTTGGCGCGCGGCGAGTGCTTGTGCAGCGCGCGCGCCACCAGCTCCTTGCCCGAGCCCGATTCGCCCGTGATCATCACCGTCACGTTCGATTGCGACAGGCGACCGATCGCGCGGAACACGTCCTGCATCGCCGGCGCCTGCCCCAGCATCTCGGGCGCGTCGGCCATGCGCTCCTCGGCCACTTCCTCGCGCTGGCTTTCCTCCACCGCGCGGCGGATCAGCTCGATGGCCTTGGGCAGGTCGAAGGGCTTGGGCAGGTATTCGAAGGCGCCGCCCTGGAACGCGGAGACGGCCGAATCGAGGTCCGAAAACGCGGTCATGATGATGACCGGCAGGCCCGGATGCTTCTCCTTCACGCGCGTGAGCAGGTCCAGCCCCGAGCTCCCCGGCATGCGGATGTCGCTCACCAGGATCTGCGGCCCGTCCTCGTCGCTGGCGGCATCGAGCGCCGTCAGCACTTCCTTGGCGCTCGTGAAGCTGCGGGTGGGAAGGTCCTCCCGCATCAGCGCCTTCTCGAGCACGAAGCGGATGGATTGGTCATCGTCAACGATCCAGATCGGCTTCATGTCCTCTTTCGTCACCTCAGGTCTGCACGTTCTTCCCTAGGGCAGGGGGATGAGGATCTTGAAATCCGTCCTCCCCGGCACGCTGTCGCACTCGATCAGGCCATGGTGCTGCTGCACGAAGGTCTGCGCCAGCGTCAGTCCCAGGCCGGATCCGCCCTCCCTCCCCGAGACCAGCGGGAAGAAGATGCGGTCCTTGATCGAATCCGGTACACCGGGCCCGTTGTCGATGACATGCAATTCCAGTGCCAGTCGATAGCGCTGTTTGCCGAAGGTGACCTGCCGGCCGATGCGCGACTTGAACGTGAGTTGGGCGTCGCCCGCCTCGATGCGATGGGTGAGCGCCTGGCAGGCGTTGTGCGCGATGTTCAGCAGCGCCTGGATCAGCTGCTCGCGGTCGCCGCGGAACTCGGGGATCGACGTGTCGTAGTCACGCACGAACTTCAGCCCCTTGGGGAACTCCGCCAGGATCAGCGAGCGCACGCGTTCGCAGACCTCGTGGATGTTCACGTCGCCCACCAGGTGCGGGCGGCGATGCGGCGCCAGCAGGCGATCGACCAGCGTCTGCAGGCGATCGGCCTCGTGGATCACGACGCGCGTGTACTCCTTGAGCTGCGGGTCGATCTCCATCTCCAGCAGCTGCGCCGCGCCGCGGATGCCGCCCAGCGGGTTCTTGATCTCGTGCGCGAGGTTGCGGATCAGTTCCTTGTTGGCCTGCGCCTGGTCGATCAGGCGTTCCTCGCGGTCCTGCCGGGTCTGGGCTTCCAGCGGCAGCAGTTCGACCACGAATTCGTCCTGCACGTCGGTCTGCGCCAGCACCACGTGCACCGGCAGCGCCTCACCCTGCTGGCGCACGAGGCGCGTGTCGTAGCGCAGCGCCGCGTATTCGTTGATGCGCGCGCCGTCGAGCGCGGTGCGCAGGATGTGCGGCTCGGCGAACAGGGGCAGCAGGCTGGCGCCCTCGATGGTGCGGCGGGACAGGCCCAGGGCGTCTTCCAGCGCGGAATTGGCGAACAGCACCGTGCCGTCGCCGCGCACCACGGCCACCAGCGTGGCCAGCAGGTCGAAGGCCTGGAAGCGGCCTTTACCGGGCGGCGCTGGTGGCGCGCCCGAGCTCGCGCTTGAGGCCGGCAATGTCTTTCTCGTTGCGCTCGATGGCGGCCTTGAGTTCGGCGACGCGATCGAGGTATTTCTGGTGGTTGCGGTGTTCGGGGCCGAGCTTCTCGGGCTCGCCCTTGTTCCATTCCTGCAGCAGCTCGCCTTGGCGGGCCTCGGCCTTCTTCAGTTCGGCTTCGAGGATCGCGCGCGCATCGTTGTCGCGGGCCTTCTGCTCGCCCGCATCCACGCGCTGGCCGCCGGAGCCGGCCGTCTGGGGCGCGGTGGCCACGTTGTCACGCGCGCGCGCGCGCGTGTTCTCCTGCGGGGCATTGCCGTTGACGCGCGTGCCCGTGACCACCGTGACGTTGCCGCCCTCGACCAGCTTGCAGTTCTGCGCGCGGGCGACGGCCTCGTCGTTCGTGTAGGTGTTGCCGCAGCGAAAGATCTTCGTCTGCGCATCGGCCTGCGTGGCGAAGGCCAGGGCCGCCAGGGGAATCAGGGCGTAATACAGCTTCATGCGGGTGCTCCTCGCATCCCAAGATGCGCAGGGGACGGCCTTTCAGTATCACGCAAACTCTGCAGATTGGCAAATAAGGTGTTGATTTGAAATGGAAAAGGGCGACAAAAGTCGCCCTTTGGTGATTTGCTGGGGTTCCTGCGCTTCGCGCGTCACCACCAGCCTACGTGAAGCAAACCGGTAGGCTGGCGGTGAGCCGCGCAGCGCGCGAACCCCAGCGATTCCCGCCTTTAGAGCGAGTAGTACATGTCGAACTCCACCGGGTGGGTCGTCATGCGGTAGCGGGTGACTTCCTGCATCTTCAGCTCGATGTAGGCGTCCAGCATCGAATCCGTGAACACGCCGCCCTTGGTGAGGAAGGCACGGTCCTGGTCCAGGTACTCCAGCGCCTGGTCGAGGCTGTGGCACACGGTCGGGATCTTCGCGTCTTCTTCCGGCGGCAGGTGGTACAGGTCCTTCGTGGCGGCCTCGCCCGGGTGGATCTTGTTCTCGACGCCGTCGAGACCCGCCATCAGCATGGCGGCGAAACCCAGGTAGGGGTTCATCGTGGGATCGGGGAAGCGCACCTCGATGCGGCGGCCCTTCGGGTTCGCCACGTAGGGGATGCGGATCGAGGCGGAGCGGTTGCGGGCCGAGTAGGCCAGCTTCACCGGCGCCTCGAAGCCGGGCACCAGGCGCTTGTAGCTGTTGGTGCCGGGGTTCGTGATGGCGTTCAGCGAACGCGCGTGCTTGATCACGCCGCCGATGTAGTACAGCGCGAACTCGGACAGGCCCGCGTAGCCGTCGCCGGCGAACAGGTTCTTGCCGTCCTTCCACACGGACTGGTGCACGTGCATGCCGGAGCCGTTGTCGCCCACGATCGGCTTGGGCATGAAGGTGGCCGTCTTGCCGTAGGCGGCAGCGACGTTGTGCACCACGTACTTCAGCAGGATCGTCCAGTCGGCGCGCTGCACCAGGGTGCTGAAGCGGGTGCCGATCTCGTTCTGGCCGGCGCCGGCCACTTCGTGGTGGAACACTTCGACCGGGATGCCCAGGGATTCGAGGATCAGGGACATCTCGGCGCGCATGTCCTGCATGCTGTCGACCGGGGGCACGGGGAAGTAGCCGCCCTTGGTGGTGGGACGGTGGCCCTTGTTGCCGCCTTCCTGCTTCTTGCCGGTGTTCCAGGGGGCTTCGTACTCGTCGATCTCGACGAAGGAGCCGGACGGGTCGTCGCTCCAGCGCACGTCGTCGAAGATGAAGAATTCGGGCTCGGGGCCGAAGAAGGCCGTGTCGCCGAAGCCGGAGGCCTTCAGGTAGGCCTCGGCGCGCTTGGCGATCGAGCGCGGGTCGCGGTCGTAGGCCTTGCCGTCGCCCGGCTCCAGCACGTCGCACGACAGGATGATGGTCGTCTCTTCGAAGAACGGGTCGATGTTGGCGGTGGCCGGGTCCGGCATCAGCAGCATGTCGGACGCTTCGATGCCCTTCCAGCCGGCGATGGACGAGCCGTCGAAGGCGTGACCGCTGCTGAACTTGTCCTCGTCGAAGTGGGACACGGGCACGGTCACGTGCTGTTCCTTGCCGCGCGTGTCGGTGAAGCGGAAGTCAACGAACTTGACCTCGTTGTCCTTCACCATCTTCATCACGTCTGCGACGCTCTTGGCTGCTGCCATCAGGTTTCTCCTGGGGGATGGTTGGTTGGTTGTGAACGCAAAGTGCGGCTTGCGGGGATGCAGGTTCTGTGCCAAAAGCTGGTGCACGCGGCACGCCACAAAGCTCGAGGATTGTCCCGCAATCTGATGCCTTTTCCCTACTGGACGCTTGCGGTTTCAACGCGACAGTGCACCTCGGCGGTGCAAATTTTCGCATGCACCGCCATGGTGCGCCTCAGGGGCGCACCAATTCGGGGCCGAGGCGGACTTTCAGGACGTTCAGGCCGTCGAGGAGACTGCGGTACGCCGGTTCGACGTGGTCCGGCTCGCCCTTGACGCCCAGGTCGATGTGGCGGCCGTAGGTCGGATGGTCGACGCTCGGGAGGCTGAAGACCTTCACGTTGGGGTGCTCGCGCTCCACCTGCTCCATCAGGGGCGTCAGGGTGGCCTCCATGGAGCCGAACACGATCACGGACTTCTCGACGTACGCGCCGCGCTGGAACAGGTGCGCGTAGAAGGTGTCCAGGACGTTCTGCATCATCGGCCAGGCCATCACCGGAAAGCCCGGAACGAAGTGCACCGTGCCCACCGTGAAGCCGGGAATCTTGTTGTACGGGTTGGCGATGATCGCCGCGCCCTTCGGGAACACGCCCATGTTGAGGCGGTGGATGTTGTCCGGGCGGTCCGGCTCGTAGGGCACGCCCTGCTCCCTGGCCACGTCCTGCATGCGTTCGCGGATCAGGACTTCGGCCTCGGGGTGCAGGGCGAGTTCCACGCCCAGGGCGCGGGCGGCGCACTGGCGGGTGTGGTCGTCCGGCGTGGCGCCGATGCCGCCGCAGGAAAACACGATGTCGCCCGAAGCGAAGGCGCGCCGCAGCGTTTCCGTGATGCGCTCGGGCTTGTCGCCCACGTACTCGGCCCACCCGAGCTGCAGGCCGCGCTCGGTGAGCAGTTCGACCAGCCTGGGCAGGTGCTTGTCGGCGCGCTTGCCGGAGAGGATTTCGTCGCCGACGATGATGAGGCCGATGTCAGGGCGGGCTGGGGCGGTCATTTCGCAATGCTAGCGGGGTGGCAGGGTCGGGTTCCGGAGCCGGCCGCGCGCGCATCTGGTCCAGCGCGGCCAGGCAGTAGTGCGCGAACCACAGCGAGGCGAACGCGAACACCAGCGTGTAGATCCAGATCGCCACCGGGATGAGGATCGGGAAGGCCGCGGCGAAGAACCAGCCGGACGCCCACACGATGCTGGGCGCCGCGCCGAGGTAGCCCGTGGCCACCCCCATCAACAGCAGCCACATGCGGTGGCCGCGGAAGACGAGGCTGCGCTCATCGCCGCTGGCGTGGTCCGCCAGCGCGTCGAACGCCATGACGCGGTAGGTGAGCCAGCCCCAGATCAGCGGCGGCAGCACCAGCACCAGCGGCGGGATGAACCACAGCGGCAAGGACACCAGGAGCGCGACCACCGCGAGCAGCGTGGAACCGAAGGACCACAGCGCGCTGCGCGTGAAGGAGGCGCCGTGCCGGCGCTCCAGCTCGGGAAAGCGCCGGCGCGCGACCAGGCTCACCACCGCCGGCATCATCATCACCGCGACCAGGAACAGCACCACCACCACCAGCACCGGCGTGATGGCGAAGATCACCAGCAGGGGCGCCAGGGCGTTCTTCAGGCTGCCGAAGCCCATGGCGGCGAGCCAGCGCGTGAGGCTCTCCATCCACTCGGTCGATTCGAGCCAGACGAACACGGTGTTCACCGCGTTGTCCCAGAAGAAGTAGCCCAGGCCGCCGGCGGCCAGGACCATCAGCACCAGGGGCAGCAGGGACAGGCCGATCACGCGCGGGTGCAGGCAATAGAAGACGGCGCGCCAGAAGGAATCCAGGAACAGGGACATGGCCGGTGAGTGTATGTATTTCTCCCTCCCCCTCCGGGGGAGGGCCGGGGTGGGGGCGCTCCGCGCCACGAACTCAGCGCTCGAATCGGGGACAATCCCCCCATGAAAATCGCCATCGCAGGCACCGGCTACGTCGGCCTCGCCAATGCCGTCCTGCTCGCGCAGCACCAGCAGGTGGTCGCGCTCGACATCGCGAAGTCCAAGGTGGACATGATCAACGCGCGGCACTCGCCGATCGAGGATCCGGACATCGAGCACTTCCTGCGCAGCGAGAAGCTGGACCTGCGCGCGACGCAGGACCCGCAGGAGGCCTACGCCGGCGCGCAGTACGTGCTGATCGCCACGCCCACCGACTACGACCCGCAGACCAACTACTTCAACACCAGCTCGGTGGAGTCGGTGGTGAAGGACGTGCTGCGCATCAACCCCCAGGCCGTGATGGTGGTGAAGTCCACCGTGCCCGTCGGCTTCACCGAGTCGCTGCGGCAGCGCTTTCCCGCCGCCAAGGTCTTCTTCAGCCCCGAGTTCCTGCGCGAAGGCCGCGCCCTGCACGACAACCTCTATCCGAGCCGCATCGTCATCGGCGAGGACTCGGAGCGCGCCCGCACCTTCGCGCAATTGCTGGTGCGCGGTTCGCGCAAGCCGGACGTGACGGTGCTCCACACGGACAGCACCGAGGCCGAGGCGATCAAGCTGTTCGCCAACACGTATCTCGCGATGCGCGTCGCGTTCTTCAACGAACTCGATAGCTACGCCGTGACCCACGGGCTGAACCCGCGCCAGATCATCGACGGCGTCTGCCTCGACCCGCGCGTCGGCAACCACTACAACAACCCGAGCTTCGGCTACGGCGGCTACTGCCTGCCCAAGGACACCAAGCAGCTGCTGGCCAACTACCGCGACGTGCCGCAGACGCTGATCGGCGCCATCGTGGAGGCGAACAGCACGCGCAAGGACTTCATCGCGGACAACATCCTGCGGCGGCAGCCCAAGGTGGTGGGCGTGTACCGGCTGGTCATGAAAGCGGGCTCCGACAACTTCCGCGCCAGCAGCGTGCAGGGCGTGATGAAGCGGCTGAAGGCCAAGGGCGTGCACGTGATGGTGTACGAGCCCGCGCTGAAGGACGACGTGTTCTTCAACTCCCCCGTGCTGCGCGACCTGGCGCGCTTCAAGCGCGAAGCCGACGTGATCATCGCCAACCGCCCGGCGGTGGAGCTGGAGGACGTGCGGGAGAAGGTCTACACCCGCGACCTGTTCGGCACGGATTGAATGGTTTTCCTCCCTCTCCCCCTGGGAGAGGGGCGGGGTGAGGGCACGCGCGGCCGTGACCTCTCACCGCGGCGGATCAGGCGCCGCTTGCCCTCACCCCTGCCCTCTCCCAGAGGGAGAGGGAGAGAGGTCAAGGCGCCGCACCCGTGCCGCAGCGCGGCTCGGTGACCAGGTCCTCCACGACCGCAAAGGCGAGATCGCGGTATTCATCGAGCGCCCGGACCACGCTGCGCCAGCCAGCCTGGCCCGGAACGAAGTCGGACGGGCGCGGCGGCGGCGCAGAGGGATCCGGGATCGGGTCGCTCACCACCGTGAACCCGGCCCACCGGAATTCGTATCGGGCACGCGCCATGTGCTTCGCATGCGTGACCAGCACGATCCGCTGCACGCCCTCGGCCTTCAGCAGGCACCAGGACTCCTGGGCGTTCTCATGGGTGTTCACCGAGTGCTTCTCCACCCAGCGCGGCTCGATGCCGTGCTGCGTGCGCAGCATCCACGCCATCTTTTCCGATTCCGCCTCGTAGGGCGAATCGCCGGTGCCCTTGCCTGCCAGCAGGATGGGCAGCCGCGTCAGCGAATGCAGCCGGGCAGCCTCGTGCACCCGGTCCCGGTTGCCGCCCAGGACGACGATGGCCTGCGCTTGCGCCGCCTGCTCCTTGCGAACGGCCGGGGAGTCATCGTGCACGAAGGAAAGGAGGAATCTCGCCCCGGCTTCGGTGCCTGCCAGGAAGACGACAGCCACCAGGACCGCCAAGGGAAGACCCGCTCGAAGCGCCCGCCGCACCTGGCCGCTCAGGCCCGCCCCATCAGCCGCAACAACCCCAGCTTCTGCTGCTCCCAGAACCCGCGCCCATACTCCCGCCCCGTCTCCACCTGGTCGCGGATGCCCGTGGGGTCGTAGCGCAGCTCGAAGTTCGCGGTGCCGAACAGCATGTCCCACCACGGCAGCAGGACGCCGAAGTTGTGCCCGCCCATCGCGGGGCTGTGACCGTAGACGAGGTGCTCGCCGCTGACGGCGTCGTTCTCGTGCCCCATCCCGATGCTGTGGTGCAGCCGGTGGTAGCGCGGGCTGATCCACAGCCGCTCGCCCAGCCAGCCGAAATGCAGGCGCACGTTGGCATGCTGCAGGCTTTCGCTCAGCTGCGCGATCACCACCAGCCCGATGAACTGGCCGGGCCCCACGCCGATCAGCTGGCCCAGGATCACGATCAGGCTGTCGCGGATCAGGTCGTCGAGCAGGTGGTTGCGGTTGTCGCTCCACATCGTCATGGAGCGCTGCGAATGGTGCAGCGAGTGCAGGCTCCACCACCAGTCGAAGCGGTGCTGGCCGCGGTGGATCCAGTAGTCGAAGAAGTCGAAGACCACCAGGTACATCACGAAGCTGATCAGAGGGTGATCCGTCACCCCCGCCATCACCTGGTCGATGTGCACCGTGCCCATGCCCATCACGCGCAGCCAGCCGAACAACTGGTCGAAGAGCGGCTCCACGCTGAAGAACAGCGCGACGCGGAAGAGGCCCAGCCGGTGCAGGAGCGTGTAGACGACGTCGGTGCGGATCTCCGTCGCGTCCAGGCTCGGGTCCACCGGGCGCCAGCGCTGCAGCGGGCCGATGAGGGCCAGCATCACCGCGATCTGCACCAGGCCGGCCACCAGCCAGCCCGTGCCCACGAACGCGTCGTCCAGCATTCCTCCCAGGCCGAAGGAATACAGGATCGGCTGCACGACCCACTGGAACAGCCCCTGCTGGGCCAGTTCAAACATGTTCTGTATCCACTGCATGGCTATCGAACGCGCGCCACCCATTCGCGATAGACAGGGTGTTCGCGCAAGGTGGCAAAGCAGAATCCCCTCTGTTTCAGCCCGGCGACCAGGGGCTCCAGCACGGCCGGCGCCCACGGATCCTTGCGGGACCAGATCCCCAGATGAGCCAACAGGATGTCGCCACCGCGCACGTCGCGCAAGGCCTTATGGAGTAATTGCTGATTGCCGGCGGACTCGCTCGGCAGTTCATCGCCGAGAAAACCCGCCGGCGCCCAGCCGACATGCAGGAAACCGCAGTTTTTTGCGGCGGCCAGCAATCGAGGCGACACCTTTCCCCCAGGCGCACGATACAGGGGCAGCGGTTTACGTCCAGTAACTTCTTGCAGGCGGCGCGACGCGCGCTCGATTTCCGCGCAATATTCCGGCGCTGTCCAGGTGAAGTCCTTGCCGGCGTTGGGCCCCGCGGAAGGCCGGACGCGAAAGCGGGGCGGCTCTCCGGGCAAGTCCGCGCGCCAGTAGACGTGGTCGAAGGTGTGGGAGCCGAACTCGTGCCCTTCGGCGGCCCGGGCCTTCCACCAGGGCGCCCAGAAGCTGCCAAGGCTGCCGTCGCCCTCCTGCGTCTTCTCGTTGGCGGCGAAGAAGGTGACCTTCACCTGGTGGCGGTTCAGCACGTCCGCCATGAGGTTCGCCACGCCCATGTGGCCGGTGTCCAGCGTGAGGTAGACCGTCTTTGCGCAGCCCTGGGCCAGGGCGAGCGGCGGCGCCAGGACGGACAGGGCCAGCAGGCGCCGCCGCAGCATGCTCAGGACCTCGGCGTGTGCTCGAGCGTCCAGACGCCGTGCGGCGACTTGCCCACGTTCACCTCCCGCGCCAGCTGCTTCGTGTGGGTGTCGATCACGATCAGCTTCCTGTTCCAGCGGGCCGTGGCCAGCAGGTAGCGGCCGCCGGCCAGCACCTCCATGCAATCGGGGCCGCCCGGGGCCGGGTACGACTCGACCACCTTGAAGGTGGTGAGGTCGATCTTGCTGATCGTGTTGGCCACCCGGTTGCTCAGGAAGACATGCTTGCCATCCCCCGCCGCGCGAAAGGCATGGGCACCGGCGCCGGTGCGGATGAAGCCGACCGAACGGGGCACCTTCACGTAGCTCACGTCGAAGATCTGCACGCTGTCGCTGCCGGTCAGGCCGACCAGCACCTTCTTGTCGTCGGGCGTGCCGAACACGTCCGCCGGCATCGGCCCGGTGCGGATGCGCCAGCGGATGCGCTGCTGCTCGAGATCCACCGCCACGAGCTCGTCGCTGTCCTGCATCGTGACGTAGGCCACCGTGCTCTTGCTGTCGATGAAGATGTGGCTGGGCGTCTTGCCGGTGGCGATGCGCTTGACGAGCGTGAGGTCCTTGCCGTCCCAGCGGTACAGGTCGACGTGCTGCAGGCGGTTGCCCGCCGTGACCAGCCACTTCATGTCCGGCGAGAAGCGCAGGTGGTACGGGTCCACGATGCCGCGCACCGTCTTCTGGATGGTGGCGGTGCGCGGGTCCACGAAGGTGAGCGAATCGGCCAGGGCGTTGGCGACGATGATCGACTTCTCGTCCGGCGTCATGTACAGGTGGTGCGGCTCCTTGCCCGTGGGGATGCGCTTGATCTCGTTGAAGGTGACGGGGTCGATCACGCTGATGTCCGCATCCAGCGAATTGAGGACGAAGATTGGCGAGGGCTGGGCCAGGGCCAGCCCGGTGGTCACCAGCAGCACGGCCAGCAGCCAGCAGCGGCGGACGAGGAAAAGGTTCACGGGTCGGCGTCTCGGGAAGGATTGCGCCACAACGCGCCGGCGCAGCCGGTGGTGGACGGGATCGTCATTGTCCGTGATCCGGGCGCGCGCGAGGGGCGGACAAGTCCGCATGCAAGAATGTTGCCCCAACGGAATAAGGGACGCAGTGAGTACGCATGACACCAGCGGCAGTGCGCAGGGCCTGCGGCGCTACAACGAGCGCCGCCGCATCCTGGTGACCGGCGGCGCCGGCTTCCTGGGCTCGCACCTGATCGACCGCCTGCTCGAACGCGGCGACGAGGTCGTCTGCGCCGACAACCTGTTCACCGGCACCAAGCGCAACATCGAGCACCTGCTGGCGCACCCCCGCTTCGAGTTCCTGCGGCACGACGTCACCTTTCCGCTGTACATCGAGGTGGACGAGATCTACAACCTGGCGTGCCCGGCCAGCCCGGTGCACTACCAGCACGACCCCGTCCAGACCACCAAGACCAGCGTCCACGGCGCCATCAACATGCTGGGGCTGGCCAAGCGGCTGCGGGCGCGCATCTTCCAGGCCTCCACCTCCGAGGTCTACGGCGACCCCACCGTCCATCCGCAGACCGAGGACTACTGGGGCAACGTCAACCCGATCGGGCCGCGCAGCTGCTACGACGAGGGCAAGCGCTGCGCCGAGACCCTGTTCTTCGACTACCACCGGCAGCTCGCGCTGGACATCCGCGTGGCGCGCATCTTCAACACCTACGGCCCGCGGATGCATCCCAACGACGGCCGGGTGGTCAGCAACTTCATCGTGCAGGCGCTGCGCGGGGAGGATCTCACCCTCTATGGCACGGGCGAGCAGACGCGCAGCTTCTGCTACGTGGACGACCTGGTCGAGGCGTTCCTGCGGTTCATGGACCTGCCGGCCGGCGAGGACGGCGCGCCGGGGTTCCCCGGCCCGCTGAACCTGGGCAACCCGGGCGAGTTCACGATGCGGCAACTGGCGGAGACGGTGCTGCGGCTGACCGGATCCCGCTCGCGGATCGTGCACAGGCCGGCGCCGGCGGACGACCCGATGCAGCGCCAGCCGGACATCACGCGGGCGCGGGAGCGGCTGGGGGGGTGGGAGCCGAAGGTGGGCCTAGAGGATGGCCTGCAGCAAACGATCGCCTATTTCGACGCCCTGCTCTCCACCTGACCCCGTCTTCCACCCTCCCCCTCCGGGGAGGGCCGGGGTGGGGGCGCTCCCCGCGCTCTGCCTGCCCTATCCCACCTTCGCCGAAGCGTCCTTCACTTCCTCCGCCGTCAACCAGCGCCACTGCCCCGGCGCCAGATCCCCCAGCTCCAGCCTGCCAATCCGCGACCGATGCAACCCGGTCACCCGATTCCCCACCGCCGCCACCATCCTCTTGACCTGGTGGTACTTCCCCTCCGTCAGCGTCAGCCGCAGCGCATGGCTCCCCGTCCGCTCGCAAGCCGCCGCCCGCACGGGCCGGGGATCGTCGTCCAGCACCACTCCCGCCAACAGCCGCCGCACCTGCTCCTCCGTCACCGGATCGGCATTCGTCACCTCGTACACCTTGGGCACGTGGTGCTTCGGCGACCCCATGCGATGGATGAACGTGCCGTCGTCGGTCAGGAGCAGCAGCCCGGTCGTATCCTGGTCCAGCCGACCGATCGCCTGGACGCCGGGCGTGCCGCCCTTGTTCGGCCGCTGGCGTAAGGGAGCCGGAAGCAGCGTGTAGATACTCGGCCAGGCGGACGGCTTCTGCGAGCATTCGTACCCGACGGGCTTGTGCAGCATCAGGTAGGCCTTGGCGTGGTAGGTCCAGTCCTTGCCTTCCACGGTGAAGGAGAGGTTCTCCGGATCGACCTGCGCATGCGGGTCCGTGACGAGGGCGCCGTCGACCGTGACCAGGCCATGCTGCACAAGGCCCAGGCAGACGCGGCGGGCGCCGAAGCCTTGCGAATAGAGGAGATCCTGCAGTTCCATGGGGGCGGGAGTATGGACGAAGGCGGGCAACCGAACCTGGTACCGCAGAAGTACTCGCGTCGGGCGCATTGCCGTGCAGAACTGCACGGGAGTCCGCTGTTAGCGGCGCTGCCGCCACGCGATGTAAGAAAACCGCTCATAAAGGAGCAAGAATATTGCTCGACCATCGCGTCGCCTGTTAAAGTGCTCAGTCTTGAGCGGTCAAGGCCATCCAGCGGCCTTGCAGCAGATACCGGCGCCATGGCCAGCAAACACCCCCAAGAGGTCGAGGACCTCCACTTCCGCGTCCTGAAGCACCTCCAGGACAACCCCGACATGTCGCAGCGCGAGCTGGCACGGCTCCTGGGCGTGAGCAACGGGAAGCTGCACTACTGCATGAAGGCGCTGATCGACAAGGGGCTGGTCAAGCTGGGGAACTTCGCCCATTCGAAGCACCACCTCGGCTATGCCTACCTGCTCACGCCGGCGGGCATCGCCCAGAAGGCGAGCATGACCAGCCGGTTCCTGAAACGGAAGATGGCGGAGTACGAGGCGCTGCACGCGGAGATCGCGGCGTTGCAGGCAGAGATGGCGGGCGAGCAGCACGCCACGACAAGAAGCAGCACGAATTGAAGAGGGATCGCAACGATGGACCTGAGAGACAAGATGCCTGCCGTGATCGCCCCCGGGCATGTGGGCGTGCCGACGGATGGTGGACATCGTGCGCACGCCGCCGGGCGCCTGTGAGGAACCGCACCGCATGACCGCCTACGAGGACCTGCTGGCGCGCCTGCCGCGCGAGCCCCGCACCTGGCTCGTGACCGGCTGCGCGGGCTTCATCGGCTCCAACCTGCTCGAAGCGCTGCTGCGCCTGGACCAGCGCGTCGTCGGCCTCGACAACTTCGCCACCGGCCACAAGCGCAACCTGGACGAGGTCCGGTCGCTGGTCAGCCCGGCGCAGTGGGACCGTTTCCGCTTCATCGAGGGCGACATCCGCAAGCTGGACGACTGTCGCCGCGCCGTGGAAGGAGTCGACCACGTGCTGCACCAGGCGGCGCTGGGCTCGGTGCCGCGCTCGCTCGCGGACCCGATCACCACCGACGGCACCAACATCGGCGGCTTCCTGAACATGCTGGTGGCCGCCCGCGACGCGAAGGTGCGCAGCTTCACCTATGCCGCGAGCAGTTCCACCTACGGCGACCATCCGGGCCTGCCGAAGGTCGAGGAACGCATCGGCAAGCCGTTGTCGCCCTATGCCGTGACCAAGTACGTCAACGAGCTGTACGCGGAAGTGTTCGCGCGCAGCTACGGCTTCCAGGCCGTCGGCCTGCGGTATTTCAACGTGTTCGGGCCGCGCCAGGACCCCGAGGGTGCCTACGCGGCGGTCGTGCCGAAGTGGACGGCCGCCATGATCCAGGGCCAGGACGTCTTCATCAACGGCGACGGCGAGACGAGCCGCGACTTCTGCTTCGTCGACAACGCAGTGCAGGCGAACCTGCTGGCAGCCACGACGAGCTCCGACGAGGCGCGCAACCAGGTCTACAACGTGGCCGTGGGTGACCGCACCACGCTGAACGACCTGTACGCAGCGCTGCGTGGCGCGCTGGCGCAGAACGGCGTGCAGTACGATCGCGCTCCCGTGTACCGGGACTTCCGCGCCGGGGACGTGCGGCATTCGCAGGCCGACGTCGGCAAGGCGGGCCGGCTGCTCGGATACGAGCCGCGGTTCGACATCCGGGCGGGCATCGCCTCGGCGATGCCGTGGTATCTGCGCTTCCTTTCGGCTCCCCGGTGACGTCTCCCATTGCGGAATCCGCTGCCGAACACCCAAGCCGATGGGCCATTGAATAACATAGTTACAGGAATCATGCACCAGAACGCCAGCATCCTCGTCACCGGCGGTACCGGCTCCTTCGGGCACACGTTCGTGCCATTGACGCTGGCCAAGTACAACCCACGCAAACTGATCATCTACTCCCGCGACGAAATGAAGCAGTGGGAGATGGCCAAGCGCTTCCAGGACGATGACCGGGTACGGTTCTTCATCGGCGACGTGCGCGATCGCGAGCGGCTGTACCGTGCACTCGACGGGGTCGACTACGTCGTGCACGCCGCTGCCACGAAGATCGTACCCACGGCGGAATACAACCCGTTCGAATGCGTGAAGACGAACGTCATCGGCGCGATGAATCTCATCGACGCGTGCATCGACCGCAAGGTGAAGCGTGTGGTGGCGCTCTCCACCGACAAAGCGAGCAGCCCCGTCAACCTGTATGGGGCCACGAAACTGGCCTCCGACAAGCTGTTCGTCGCCGGCAATTCATACGCCGGGGGGCACGAGACGCGCTTCTCCGTCGTGCGTTATGGCAACGTCATGGGTTCGCGCGGTTCGGTCATTCCCTTCTTCCTCTCGATCAAGGACAAGGGCACCCTTCCCATCACCGATGAGCGCATGACGCGCTTCATGATCTCCCTCGAGCAAGGTGTCGAGCTCGTCTGGCATGCATTCGACGACATGGTGGGCGGCGAAATCTACGTGAAGAAGATCCCGTCCATGAAGGTGACGGACATCGCGCGGGTAATCGCGCCGGACGCGCACCACGAGATCATCGGCATCCGACCGGGCGAAAAACTGCACGAGCAGATGATCGGCACCGAGGACTCCCACTACACCTACGAGTACGAGGAACACTTCAAGATCCTGCCTGCGATCCACAGTTGGAACCTGGACAGCAACCGCATCAAGAATGGCCGCAAGGTCGCCGAAGGATTCAGCTACACGAGCGACAACAACAGCGAGTGGATGACGCCCGAGAAGCTGCAGGCCTGGGTTGCCCGTAATCGCGAGAAGATCGGGAACATCTGACATGATCCCGTACGGCCGCCAGGAGATCACGCAGGCAGACATCGAAGCAGTCGTTGATGTCTTGCGCTCGGATTTCCTAACGCAGGGGCCGGTCGTGCCCCGCTTCGAACGCGAGCTGGCGAGACGCTGCGGCGCGGCCCACGCGCTGGCCGTGAACAGCGCCACCTCCGCGCTGCACATAGCGTGCTTGGCGTTGGGCCTGGGCACCGGGGACATCTTGTGGACGAGCCCCATCACCTTCCTCGCCTCGGCTAACTGCGCGCTGTACTGCGGCGCGCAGGTCGATTTCGTCGACATCGACCCCCGTACGTACAACATGAGCGCGCAGGCGCTCGAGGCGAAACTGGAGAAGGCCGCGCGTGAAGGCCGCCTGCCCAAGGTGGTCGTGCCCGTGCATCTTGCGGGGCAGGCCTGCGACATGCGTGCGATCCATGCCTTGTCGCAACGTTACGGATTCAGGATCATCGAAGACGCGTCGCACGCAATCGGTGGCAGGTACCTGGGCCAGCCGGTCGGCAGCTGCAGCTTCAGCGATATCACAGTGTTCAGCTTCCACCCGGTGAAGATCATCACGACCGCAGAAGGCGGAGTGGCGCTCACCAACAGCCCGGAACTCGCACGAAAACTGGACTTGCTGCGCAGCCACGGGATGACCCGCGACCCGGCGCTGATGAGTCACGCGCCAGACGGCCCGTGGTACTACCAGCAGGTGGCGCTCGGGTTCAATTACCGCATGACGGAGCTGCAGGCCGCGTTAGGCCTGAGCCAGTTGGAGCGACTGGAACGATACGTTTCCCGCAGGCATGAACTGGCGGCGCAATACGAGCGGGAACTGGCCGGGTTGCCGATCACCCTGCCTTGGCAGCATCCCGACACGTACTCGGCGTTCCATCTGTATGTGGTGCGCTTGCAGCGGGAACGGATCCGCGCCAGCCACAAGGAAGTCTTCGAGGCGCTGCGCGAGCACGGCATCGGGGTCAACGTGCACTACATCCCAGTCCACACGCAACCTTGGTATGCGGCCATGGGGTTCCGGCCCGGAGACTACCCGGAAGCGGAGCGTTATTACAGGGAGGCGATCAGCCTGCCGATGTATCCCACCCTCGGCGAGGCGGAACTCGTGCGGGTGTGCACCGCACTTCGTGAGGCCGTCTGCGCATGAGAGTCGCCGTCATTCCTGCTCGCGCTGGCAGCAAGCGGATTCCGCGCAAGAACATCCTCCCGTTCCACGGAAAGCCGATGATCGCCTGGTCAATCGAGGCCGCGCTCGGAAGCGACTGCTTCGACTACGTCATGGTTTCCACCGATGACGAGGAGGCCGCTGACATCGCACGTGCGTGGGGAGCCAGCGTGCCGTTTATCCGGCCCGCGGAACTGTCCGACGAGCACACCGGCACAACCGCAGTGATCAAGCATGCTGTGGACTGGTTACGTGGCGACGGTATGGACGCCCAGGACGTCTGCTGCATCTACGCGACGGCGCCGACCCTGGATCCGCAAGACATCCGGCGGGGCTGGGAGTTGCTTCGCAGCTCGGGCTGCGAGTACGTGTTCTCGGCGACAACCTTCCCTTACCCGATCCAGCGAGCGCTGCGCGTGGACCACGAAGGGGGAGTCCGGATGTTCTCGCCAGAGTTCGCCCAGGCGCGTTCGCAGGATCTCGAGTGCGGCTGGCACGACGCCGCGCAGTTCTACTGGGGCCGCGCGGACGCGTGGAGCGCGCTGAGCCCCATTTTCGAAAGCCACTCGCGCGTGATCCCCATCCCGCGCTCGCGGGTGCACGACATCGACACGCCGGAAGACTTCGAGCGCCTGAACCTGATGTATCCGGCCCTCCAGGCGCAGCAACTGGAACTCCGGCAAACGAAGACGGAGGTGTTCACGACCAGCGAGAAGACGTCCAGCGACGAAGGGGCGTTGATTGCCACCGGGCAAAAGCTCTGGAGCCACGCAAAGCGGGTGATTCCGGGAGGGAACATGCTGCTGTCCAAGCGTGCAGAGATGTTTCTCCCCGAACAGTGGCCCGCCTATTTCAGCAAGGCGAAGGGTTGCCAAGTATGGGACCTGGACGGAAGGGCATATACCGACGTCTCGATCATGGGCATCGGTACCAACACTCTCGGCTATGGACATCCGGAGGTAGACGCGGCGGTGCACCGCACCGTCGACGCGGGCAACATGTCGACGTTCAATTGTCCGGAAGAGGTTTTTCTGGCCGAGAAGCTCGTACAACTGCATCCGTGGGCGGACATGGTAAGGCTGGCCCGCACCGGAGGCGAAGCCAACGCCATTGCGATCCGCATCGCGCGTGCGGCGAGTGGTCGCGAAAAGGTGGCAGTGTGCGGCTACCACGGTTGGCACGATTGGTATCTGTCCGCCAACCTCGTAGACGCCGAGAACCTGGCCGGGCATTTGCTGCCAGGCCTTGCTCCTAACGGCGTTCCGCAGAGCCTGCGCGGCACCGTCTTCCCCTTCAATTACAACAACTACCAGGAGCTCGAGGACCTTGTCAGCACGCACGACATCGGCGTGATCAAGATGGAAGTGGTGCGCAACCAGGGGCCGGAGAACGACTTCCTGCACAAAGTGCGGTCACTGGCCACACGCCGAAACATCGTCCTGATCTTCGACGAGTGCACCTCGGGCTTCCGCCAGACCTTTGGCGGCATCCACAAGTTGTACGGGGTCGAGCCGGACATGGCGATGTTCGGCAAGGCCATGGGCAACGGCTATGCAATCACCGCCACCATCGGCCGTCGCGAAATCATGGAAGCGGCACAGTCCACGTTCATCAGCAGCACCTTCTGGACTGAGCGGATCGGGCCCTCGGCGGCGCTGAAGACGCTGGAGGTGATGGAGCGCGTCCGCTCGTGGGACACGATCACTGCCACAGGCCAGCGTATCCGCGGCCGCTGGCAGCAGTTGGCGGACCGCCACGGCCTGAAGATCGAGCACTGGGGGCTGCCGGCGCTGACGGGCTTCACCTTCCAGAGCCCGCAAAATCTCGCCTACAAGACCCTGATCACCCAAGAGATGTTGTCCAAGGGTTACCTCGCCGGCAACAGTGTGTATGTGTGCACCGAGCACACCCCAGCCGTCCTCGACGGCTACTTCGAGGCCCTGGACTCGGTTTTGGCGCTCATTCGCGAGTGTGAGGACGGCCGCGACGTGATGGGACTGCTGAAGGGCCCGGTGTGCCATGCGGGTTTCAAGCGTCTGAACTGAGGATGCCCATGAATCAGGATGCGTTGTTTCTGCGCGACGAGGGCGATGCCTGGTATCGCCGCAATCGGGAGCACCTGCCACCGCCGGACGTCGCCGGCGAGCAGGAAGACGTCGCTTTCCTTTCAGACGCCCTCTCGCCATTCCGCGACCGGATCGTCCGCGTCCTGGAAATTGGCTGCAGCAGCGGCATCAAGCTCGAAGCTCTGTGCGACCGCCTTGCCGCCCGCGGCGACGGCATTGAGCCGTCTCGTATGGCGGTCGATGAGGGAAATGCCCGCATCAAGTCGGTTGATATCCGCCTCCAAGTAGGTACGGGAGAGAGGCTCCCATTTGAGGCGGCCACCTTCGACTTGATCCACTTTGGCTTCTGCCTGTACCTGTTCGGGCGTGAGTCCCTAATGCAATCGCTGGCCGAAGCCGACCGGGTGCTCAGGCCTGGCGGATTCCTGGCTATCACGGACTTCGATCCGGGCCTACGCCAGAAGCGACGTTACACCCACCGCGAAGGAGTGTTCTCCGCCAAGCAGGACTACTCCGACATCTATACGTCGAGCGGGCTGTACTACCTGATGGCGAAGCACTCGTTCTCGCACCGGCGGCCGTTCTTCGACGAAGACCCGGGCGAGCGCGTCTCCACCTCCATCCTCTTCAAGGAAGTGGACGGATATCCGGTGGTCTCCTGAGTGGCCATCCACATCCAAGCCCAATGTCCAAGCCACTGAATCCCATCCGCATCCAGGGCCGGGCCATCGGACCCGACCAGCCGCCTTACGTGATCGCCGAAATGTCGGCGAACCACAACGGACAGTTCGAGAACGCGCTGCGAATCATTAGCGAAGCGAAGAAGGCTGGCGCGGACGCAGTGAAGCTTCAGACTTACAGGCCTGACACCATCACCCTCGACAGCAGCGATCCGGACTTCCTCATCGAAGGTGGCCTCTGGGGAGGTCGGACACTTTACGACCTGTACACCGAGGCTCAGATGCCTTGGGAATGGCATGAACCCTTGTTCAGGCACGCTCGGGAAGCCGGCATCACGATCTTCAGTTCACCGTTTGATTCGACTGCCGTGGACTTACTGGAAAGCCTCGGTGCACCCGCGTACAAGATTGCATCCTTCGAGGCGGTAGACCTTCCACTCATCCGCTATGTCGCTCGCACCGGCAAGCCGATGATCATCTCGACGGGCATGGCTAATGCTGAGGAGATCGGCGAGGCCATCGAGGCTGCGCGTTCAGGCGGCTGCCGCGAACTAGCCATCCTGCGCTGCGTCAGCAGCTACCCCGCGCCCGCCGGCGACTACAACCTGCGCACGATTCCCGACATGATCGAGCGGTTCGGCGTGCTTGCCGGCTTGTCCGACCACACACTCGACAACACCACTGCCATCGCGAGCGTCGCGCTCGGTGGCTGCCTCATCGAGAAACACATGACGCTCGACCGCCACGGCGGCGGTCCCGACGACAGCTTTTCCCTGCTGCCCGGCGAACTCGCGGACCTGTGCCGTGCAGCACGCACCGCTTGGGAGGCCTTGGGCCATATAGATTACGGCCGCAAGTCGAGCGAGATCGGCAACGTGAAGTTCCGTCGCTCGCTGTATTTCGTGAAGAGCCTCAAGGCAGGGGAACTCGTGACCGCCGACGCAGTTCGCAGCGTTCGTCCCGGCTTCGGCGCCGCCCCGAAATTCTTGGACCAGGTGATCGGCCGCCGGGTCAAGTTCGATCAGCCTGCCAACACGCCGGTGGATCTGGCAAGACTCGAAGACCGCTGAGCTGGCGTACTGATTCGCGCAGTTCCGTACACCTATGAAAGAGGTCACATTGGAAGAGCAGACTAGCGAGCCCGCTGTGGCGTGCCGAGCAAAGACTCCTTCGCCCAAGCTCGTTTCTACTTCGGCGGTCTACCTCTTGACCAACGTGCTAAACGCGGCCATCCCATTCGCGCTGCTGCCGGTCCTCACCCGCTACCTCTCCCCTGCGGAATATGGGCGGGTCGCGATGTTTCAGACCCTCGTCGGGGCGATAGGGGCTGTCATCGGGGTCGGAATGGCGGCCGCGCTTACCCGCAAGTACTACGAACCCGATCTGTCTTCCCCGGACGCGCGCGATTTCCTCGGCGCCTGCGTGCAACTCTTGGTCATCGTCAGCCTAATCGTCTTGGCGCTGCTGCTGCCTTTCTCCTCCCCGCTGGGCGGGTTCCTGGGTCTCGACGCAAAGTGGATACCCTGGGCGATACCAGTGGCTATGGGCAGCGTTCTGATCCAGATACGGCTGACGATGTGGCAAGTACGTGGGCGCGCGGCAAGCTACGGTGCGTTCCAGGTCGGCCAAAGCGTCTCCAACGTGGTCCTTTCGCTGCTGTTCGTGACCGTATTACTGCTTGGCGCCGCCGGAAGGATCACCGCGCAGTCACTCTCAGTGGTGGTCTTCGCAGCGGCGGGGCTCCTCGTGCTGCGGAGGGACGGCGCCATTTCGCTGCTCTCGTGGCGCCCCCAGTTCCTCAAGGAGCTGATCGCCTACGGCGTGCCTCTCATTCCCCACGTTCTCTCCGCGTTCGTGCTGTTTTCGATCGACCGGGTGGTCATCACCACCGAACTCGGGCTGACCAACGCCGGCATTTACGTGGTTGCGGCCCAACTGGCCGGGGTGGTTTCCCTTTTGTTCGACGCCGTCGGCAAAGCGTACACCCCTTGGTTGTTCGAGTGCCTGGCCCGCGGCGACGAGACAGAACGGGCCCGTGTTGTCCGCTCCACTTATGCATGGTTCCTCCTGTTCCTGGTTGGCGCGGGCGTTGCCTTTCTGGTCGGTCCCCCTATCGTCGTTATGATCGCCGGCGAGCGTTACGCAGGGGGCGGCGAAGTGCTTGGCTGGCTCGTACTCGGACAATGCTTCATGGGCATGTATGCCCTGTTGAGCAACTACCTGATGTATGCAAAGCGCACCGGAGTGCTGTCGCTCGTGACAGTAGTCTCTGCGTCAGTTTATCTCCTGCTTCTCCTCATCCTGGTCCGGATGCTGGGTTTAAAGGGCGCCGCCATCGCATATGCTGCGGGCATGGCCTTCCGCTTGGGTGCCACGTGGTGGGCTGCGCACCGGTGCGAGCCCATGCCGTGGTTCGCGCTCCTCGCGCCGCGTCGTTGCTGAACTCCGTTTTTTCCGCTTTCTTATGCGTCATCTCCTTGACAACCTGCAGCTCCGCTTTTACGAGCACAATGTGTACCGCAAGCTGAAGCACGAGTTGCACTTGCCAGCAGCGGAGCCAGGTTCCCCTGAGGTGCTGGTCGACATCGCCGATAATTTGTGCGAGGGGCTCGAGCAATTCGCATTTGCCCGCTACTTCTGCGACCGCCTTCAATACCAGCCAGTCGCGTACGTGCCGGGCTTCACACCCCGCAGACAGCTTCTGTATCGCGCTCTGGGGCGCCGGGCTGCGTTCCTCGTTTCCCGGGGATATCGCATGGCCCGTGAACTGGGCATGGGTCACGGCCTCGACGCGGCGCTCGTCGATAGCCGTATTCGCAGGACGGCGGCGCGGGACACACGCGTATTCTTTGCGACGGCATGCACGAAGGAGGAGGTTCTCAAGTACCAACTCCTCGGCGTGAAGATTGGCGTGTCGATCTACGACAGCTACTTGCGAGAGGCCCTAGAACCCACCGTGGACACCGCATCGCCTCTTTTCCGTCGCATCGTCTTCGAGGCCTTCATCACGCTCCGCTGCGTGGCAGAGTATTTCGAGCACCACCACGTCAAGATGGTCGTGCTGGGCCATTGCGTCTACAACAATTGGCAGATCCTCAGCGACTATGCGCGCCTGCGCGGAGCGCAGGTATTCGTCACCTACAATTCGCGATCGATCCCGCTTCACGACGTCAATGGCAACCGAGGTCTCCAGACGACCGACCATAGCCGCTACAAGCAGGAATTCGGCGCCCTTCCCGAGGCAGTGCGGGCCCGTGGACGCAAAGAGGGGATGGAACTGCTCCGACGGCGCGTGGGCGGCGAAATCGACCCCGGGATTTCGTACATGGCATCGTCGGCTTATGCGGGTGATGCGACAGCCGTCCGGGTGGCAGTCGCGCCCGACAAGAAACCCGTGGTAATGATGCTCCACAGCTTCTTCGACAGTCCCCACGTGTATGCGGCCATGGTATTTCCCGACTTTCTGGAGTGGGCGCGGGAGACGCTCGAGGCCTGCCGATCGCCGGAGTTCCAGGCCCGTTTAGAAATCCTGATCAAACCCCATCCCAATCGCTTCCCCGCTGAGGACGCGGTGATCCAGCAGATTCTCACCGAATATCCGTTCGCGAAATTGCTCCCAGCAGAGACGTCGAACAACGCAATCGTGAGCATGCGGCCCGCTTGCATCCTGACCGTGTATGGGTCCGTTGCTGCCGAGTTTTCTTATTTCGGTGTTCCGGTGATCACGTGTGGAGACAATCCAACCTCGTCGTTCGGGTTCACGTTCGAGGCGCGCTCCAAGGATGAGTACTTGAATTTCCTCGTGAACGCAGACATGCTGCGGGTCACCCCGGAACGGGTGGCCGAAGTAGGCGATTTCATGTTTATGCACTATCTGCACAAGGCCCCAGAGCTGCCCGGGCCGTATCCGTTCGAGCGCTATGCGCCTCACGCCAAGAAGAAGAATTCGGAACGTGTCGGCGATTTCCGCTTCGCCGAGTTCAAACAACTGGTAGACGCGAAACTCGATTTGCTGGGGCTGTCCACCACCTTTCAAGGGCCCCAGGGCGCGGAAATGCGCGCCAGCGGAACCCCGGGCGCGTGATGGCGTTCTGTCCATGAGCGATATCCACATACTCATTGATTGCATCGGCCGCGGCGGCGCCGAGAAGATCGTGGTGACGTTGGCTAACGAGCTGGCCCGGCAGGGTCATTCGGTCACCCTCCTACTCCTGCGTCGAAACATTGGCTATGAGCTCAATGAGAAGGTCAAGCTGCTGACGATGAGCGACAAGCCGTTCCCGAAGGGTTGGCTCCATTCGGTCGGCGAATTGCTGCGGGGGCTGTGGTGGACACGGCGCACACTCGAAGCGTCGGGGACCAAACACACTTTTCTTCTCAGCAACCTCACACGCAGCAACCTTATCAACATTGCGCTCGCGGTGGTGATGCCGCATCACAGGGCATTCTGCGTTTCGCACGCCTCGGTAGACTATTACCGCAAGAGGGGTATCGGCCGGACTTTTCTGTTGATGGCGGAAGGACTGTTCTTCCCATTGGCGTATCGAACGATCTGCGTCTCAAAGCGAATGACCGCCGATTACCAGCGGCTGTGGAAGTTCAGGAAGAACTCCGTCATCACCATCTACAACCCGGTGCACACTGGGACCTCGCTCGCATCCAGTGGGGGCAGCGTGTCACAGAAACCGACGACGGTGCACATAGGCATGGTGGCCCGCCTCCACCCTGTGAAGCGCCATGACTTGGCGCTCCGAGCCATGCGAATTCTCAAAGAGAGTCGTCCTGGTCACTACGTACTCCACATCATGGGAGAAGGGCCCCAGGAACAAGCGATCCGATCCATGGTTGCTGAACTGAACCTGGGCGACAGGGTCGTGATGCACGGTTGGACCGACGAACCTGGGGAAATCCTGCGCGGGTGCGCAATGACACTGCTTTGTTCCGACACGGAAGGCTTTCCCAACTCCGTCGTGGAATCCCTCGCATCCGGCATTCCGGTTGTGGCAACCGATTGCGTCAGCGGCCCGCGAGAATTGCTGGCGCCGCACTTAGACGTCGAGCAGGAGATCGAATTCCAGGAAGGTTTTCTGCCCACCGCGCACGGTGTTCTGGTCCGCGTGGGCGACCCAGAGGCCCTCGCTAGAGGCATCGAGTACCAAGCCTGCAGAAGCTCGCTGGAACGGAACACCGAGTGCATAGCTTTCGCGAAACAATTCGAGCCTGCCCGGATCGCGCGGGAATACACAGATCTCCTCGCCGGGCCATGAAGATCCTGCTAGTCACATCGGATCTCTCGGATGGCGGTGGCGTCAACCGCGTCATCGCGAACTTGACGTACATGTTCCAATGCCTGGAAGGGGTCGAAGTCCACGTTCTTCACGTGAAGCCGTATCGGGGTTCGACTTATCCTCTGTCCCCCGAGGCCCGGCTGGTGCCGGCTCACCAGTGGTTCGCAGCCATATCTCCGCTGAATCTGCTCCTCAATCTGGTGGCAGTGCGCTCGCGTGGCTACGACTATGTGCTCTCGTTCTGGGCCCACGAGAATTTGTGTGCCGCTGTTGCGCTCCTCGGAAGCCGCACCCGACTGATTCTGTCAGAGCACTTTTGCCATGACCAATTCCCCGGATGGATTCGGCTGATGCGACGGTGGATTTACCCCACCGCGCACAAGTTGCTCCTTCTGAACAGTTCCGAGATGGACTACTACGGGCGGTTCGCGCGTAATGTTGAACTCGTTCCGAACCCCGTTCTGAGCGCATCGGGGAATTCCGAACACGCTCCGGCAAAAGAGAATCTGATCCTCGGCGTCGGCCATCTAATCAAGCGGAAGGGCTTTGCTTATTTCATCGAGGCCTGCGTCGCTGCGAAGATAAGGGAAGCTGGATGGCAGGCAGTCATAGTCGGCAATGGCAGCGAAGGAGAAGAACTGCAACGACTGATCCTGCACCACGGCGCCGCCGACTACATTCGCCTGGTTCCGGCCACTCAGGCTATCGACGATTGGTATCGCCGCGCAAGAATCGTGATGATCCCATCGATCTCCGAGGTATTCTCAATGGTGCTACCGGAAGCGATGTCCCACGGCGCGGTGCCCTTGGCATTCGCGGCGGATGGACCCAGGGAAATCCTCCGGGGTTACCCTGAACATGTCGTCCCGATCGGAGACGTGCCGGCGTTGGCGGCAGCCTTGCAGCGAACAATCCATGACCCGGCGATCGATTGCAAGGCAGGTCGCTTCCGTGACGACGCGTTCAGCCGCTATTCATTCAGCGCTATCGCCGCGAGATGGCAACGCCTTCTGTACGCAACGACCTGAACCATTCCTGCCCCATGGCGATCTACTGGGCTCTTCTCGGATCCATCTCCGCGTTTTCTGCGGTAGGTGTCCGACGCGCGGGCAACATCAAGGCTGCCCTGATTGTCCTGTTCGTCTTCTTCGTGGGCGTAGTGGGATTGCGAGATCGGGTCGGCCGAGATTGGTCCAATTATCTGGAGTTGTACACGGCGCTTTCGGGTGCAAGCCTGACAGCGCTGGACTTCGCCCGTGAACCGGCGTTCTTCCTGATCAACTGGATTGCTTACGAGACAGGCCTCGGAATCAACTTCGTGAATCTGGTCCACGCTTCAATTTTCTTGGGAGGGCTGTTCTACTTCGCGTACAAGAAGTGTCCCGACAAGTTCTTGGCGATCGCCGTCGCCACGCCTTACCTGATCGTTGTAGTCGGCATGAGCGGCATCCGCCAAGCTGCCGCCATTGGCGTGTTCATGTTCCTTCTCGGGAGGTGGGACTCCGCGGGATATGTTCAGAAGATCTTCCTGATCGTACTCGCTTCCACATTCCACGCGAGCGCTATCCTGCTCGTTTCGCTAATCGTGATCGACAGCAGACAGCAACCGATCCGCCTCTTCGTAGTGGGATTGGGCGCACTTGCCGTCGGACTGACCGTGTTCGGACCGAATCAAGACTACTATGTCAGCTCGTACGTGCAGGAGAACCTGGAGTCCGCTGGCGCGGTCTACCACGCCCTGCTCGTCGTCGGCCCTGGCGCGCTTTATGTCCTGATGAACAAGAGGTTCGCCCGTGCAGGCCTCCTTGATCCGACCTTGTTTCGGATGGCAATTGTCAGCCTCGTGTTGTTTCCCTTTCTTCCGGTCTCTCTGACCGGCATCGACCGCTTCCTCCTGTATTTCACCCCGGTGCAAATGTTCGCCCTGTCGGCCGCTCCGCTAGTCCTGCAGGCCCGCTTGGTGCACGTACTGCTGCTGCTGATGAATGCGTTCATCCTCTGGGGCTGGCTCGAATTTGCGAACAATGCCGACGCATGGCGAGACTACAGTTCCTGTCTCGCCGCTTCCGTCGGGTGCTTCCACTGATCTCGAACGAGAGAACGGGCCCATAACGTTGTACAACGTCCAGATCGCACCCTACGAAAGCAGCCAGCTCGAGAAGCTCTTCGCGCTGTTCGGCACCTATTTCGAGCCCGAAGACAGGCTCATGCGAAGGGAATACTTGGAGTGGCTCTACGGAGCCAATCCGTTCGGGAAAGCTATGATGGTTTGTGTGTCGCACGGCGAACGCTGGGTCGCCTTCATGGCATTGATCCCCGTCACGTTCCGTCGCGCGGCGGAAAGGATGCCGGCCCACTATGCTGTCAACGCCTTGGTTGACCCCGCCCACCAGGGCAAGCATCTCTTTGCGCGCATGATTTCGGCAGCCAGGGAAAGCATCGGCGTTCGACACGGCGCGCTGGTCGGTCATCCGAATGCGCAGGCCCTCAAGACCTGGCAGCGCGCGCGCGTGCACTTCCAGGAGGTGCTGCGACCGATGATGGCCGTTCCCTTGATTCATGCTCGTGGATTCAAAGCCCGGCTGGTCCATGACGCCGGGGATCTCGCCGGTGTGACCGAGGCACTCTGCAGGCGAGCGGCCTCGCGGGATTACTGGAAGGTTGACCTTTCGCAGGAATACATGCGCTGGCGCTACTTCGACCAGCCGAGTGCCGGCTACAAGACCCAAGTTGTGCTGCACGAAGGCGAGCAGATCGGGTTTCAGGTGGCCAAGCCGATGCGCCACGGACTCAACCTTCTCATCGACCAATGGATTCCAGACGCCTACCTGCGGGCGGCAACCACCCTGCTGCCCACGCTCACCGTCTGCTGCATACCCGCGAGCGCAAAGCGCGAGCTCCCGCGCACGTTCGTGCCGCTGCCCGCCAGAAAGATTCTGCCGTACTTCTTCACGTGCGAGCCGCGAGTCGATGGCGCGGACGTAAGGCACCTCAACCTTTCTGCCAGCGACTTCTGAATGAGTGATGGGATGCCCCTGACGGTGATCGTCAACGCTGATGACTTCGGCCTGACGGAGGGAGTGAACGAGGCTGTGCTGGCCTGCCATCTTGCAGGGTCGGTCACCAGCACGACGCTGATGTGCAACACAGGCGCCTGCGAGCATGCCGGCGAGATCGCCCGCCGGCACCCCTCTCTGGGTGTCGGACTGCACTTCAACTTGACTACTGGCCGGCCATTGGCGCCCGAGGCACAGGTCCAAAGCCTGGTTGATGCCGATGGCAATCTGCTCACGAGGAAGGTCCTGCTACAACGGATCTTGCTTGGGAAGGTCCGCGCCGAGCACGTCGAAGCCGAACTGCACGCGCAACTGCAGCGCATGAAGTCGCTCGGTCTTCACCCGACACACTTCGACTCGCACCAGCACGTGCATGCGGTGCCGCAGGTCTTCCGCGTGTTCGCGCGGGTGGCCGAGCGCGAGGGGCTGCCGATCCGACTCACCTGGCGCTGGCCGGGGCAGGCAGGCAAGCAGCCGCTGCGGCGCCGGGTGAGTGAGTTCACCCTCGCGAGGATGACGCGCAGGTGCCAAGCCCTTCGCCCCGAGTCGGTCGCTTCGAACGACGGATTGTGCAGCGTCTTCGACCTTCCCGTGCCGGTATCGCAGCTGACGACAGACTCGTATGCGCAACTGCTCGATGCCTACTCGCATGGGACGGTGGAACTGATGGTGCACCCGGCTGTCGTCGACGATGAGCTGCGGACCCAGTGCTGGATCACGGATGTGTGCGAAACTGAAAATCGCCTGCTTCGCTCTTCGTTCCTTCACGACTACATCGTGCGTCGTTCGGGCCGGATGCGTACGTATCGCGATCTTCGATAGGCGGCGCCGGACATGTGCGGAATCACGGGATATTTCAGGGTTTCCCCTTCGGAGACATCCGCTACGGGGCTGGCTCTCGTGCGCCGAATGGCGGACGCCCTCGTTCATCGCGGCCCCGACTCCGCCGGGTACTGGCACAACTCCACGGGCACGGTCGCCCTGGGGCACAGGCGCCTTTCGATCCTGGACCTGAGCGAGGCAGGCGCGCAGCCCATGCAATCGGCGTCGGGCCGCTACCAGATTGCCTTCAACGGGGAAATCTACAATCACCAGCAGTTGCGCACGCGTCTTGAGCGCGAGCTTCGGGCCCCGCAGTGGCGGGGTCACTCGGATACCGAGACGCTGCTCGCCGCCTTCGAGTGCTGGGGAATCGAGGCGACCCTCACCATGACCGTGGGGATGTTCGCCATGGCGTTGTGGGACAAACAGGAGCAGACCCTGTATCTCGCCCGCGACCGATTCGGGGAAAAACCCCTCTACTACGGCTGGGCGGCGGGCGCACCCGACGGATGCTTTGTCTTCGGGTCCGAGTTGAAAGCCCTGCGCGCCTTCCCGGGCTTTACGAACGCCGTGTGCCGCGAAGCGGTCGCACAGTACATGCGATTCATGTACGTCCCGGCGCCGCTGTCCATCTTCGAGGGTGTGTACAAGCTGGAGCCTGGCTGCCTTCTCGCGGTTCGGGGCATGCCGCCAGGGCGGCCACCTCCACGACCGATCACCGAGACGGAACCCCATGGAAGCGTGACGGTGCACCGCTGGTGGTCGCTCGCGGATGCCGCGGCCGCCGGCATGTCCGACCCGCTCACCGACGAGGCGGATGCGCTCGACCGCCTCGACACCCAACTGCAGGAAGCCGTCCGGCTGCAGTCGCTGTCGGACGTTCCGCTCGGCGCATTCCTCTCCGGGGGCGTCGACTCGTCCACGATCGCGGCGATGCTCCAGGAACAGGCGCACACGCCGATCAAGACGTTCACGGTCGGATTCGAGGAAGCGGACTACGACGAGTCGCAGCACGCGCGCGCCGTGGCGCGCCACCTCGGCACCGAGCACCACGAGCTCTTCGTGACAGCCGCCGAAGCGCGCGCCGTCATCCCATTGCTGCCGGCGATGTTCGACGAGCCCTTCGCTGACTCGTCGCAGATCCCGACGCACTTGGTCTGCCGCGCCGCGCGGCAGCATGTGACGGTCGCGCTCTCCGGCGACGCGGGCGACGAACTCTTCGGCGGCTACAATCGGTACTTCTGGGGTCCGCGGATCTGGAGCCGCGTGCGTTTCGTGCCGTCGCGCCTGCGCGACGCGCTGATGGCCGGCGTGCATCGGGCTGCGCCGGGAACATGGAACCGCTGGCTGCTTCGCTCCGGCGTGGTCCGGCCGGGCGAAAAGCTGCACAAGCTCGCCAACGCGCTGCACGGCGCCCAGAGCATCAACGACCTCTACGCCAATCTGGCAACCGAATGGCATCGCGAACGGCACCTGGTGTACGGCGTGCATGCAGCCCAAACGAGTTTCCCGGCCCTGCCAGCGCCCTCATCGCACGCCGGCGGCGAAGCCGCGTCACGCATGATGTTCTGGGACGCGATGACCTACCTGCCGGACGACATCCTGTGCAAGGTCGACCGCGCAGCGATGGCGACGAGCCTGGAGACGCGCGTGCCGTTCCTGGACCACCGCGTGGCCGAGCTCGCGTGGCGCCTGCCGGTCTCGCTCAAGATCCGCGGCAACCACGGCAAGTGGGCCCTGCGACAAGTGCTGTACCGCCGCGTGCCGCGCGAGCTGATCGAGCGGCCCAAGACCGGTTTTTCGATTCCCGTGGGCCAGTGGCTCGTGGGACCGCTGCGCGAGTGGGCGGAACACCTTCTCGACGAGCAACGACTCCGGCGGGATGGATTCCTCGACCCCGTTCCCGTGCGTCGGGCCTGGAAGGAACACCTGAGCGGCGCTTACGACCGCAGCGGGCGCCTGTGGGCGGTGCTCATGTTCCAGGCTTGGCTCGACAGCACCTTCGCACGATGAAAATCATCCTGTTCGCCAATACCGACTGGTACCTCTTCAACTTCCGCAGGTCGCTGATTTCGGCGCTGCGGAAGCAGGGGCACGACGTCTTGCTCGTCTCGCCGCCGGGGCCTTACGGCAAGCGCCTGGAGGAACTCGGATTCCGCTGGCAGCCCGCGCCGATGGAGCGACGCAGCCTCAATCCGCTGCGCGAGCTGCTGCTGGTCTTGTGGCTGCGCAGCCTGTTCGGCCACGAGGGTCCGGACATCGTGCATGGCTTCACGATCAAGTGCGCCGTGTATGGCTCGCTCGCCGCGCGTCTGGCCGGAGTCCACGCGCGCGTGAATGCGGTCGCCGGCATGGGTTATGTCTTCACGAGCAAAGACCTCAAGGCCCGGCTGCTCAGGCCGGTGGTCAGCGCCCTGATGCGCTTCGCGCTCGATGGGCATACGGCACGACTGATCCTGCAGAACCCGGATGACGTGCGGCTGTTCGCGGCATCGCGCCTGGTCGATCCGAAGCGCGTCCGCCTGATTCCGGGTTCGGGGGTCGACTGCATCCGGTTCGCGCCCGCCGACGGCCCCGATGGCTCCACCCCGCGAAAGTTCCGCGTGCTCCTGCCGGCGCGCCTCCTCTGGGACAAGGGGCTGGCAGAGTACGTCGAGGCGGCGCGCCAACTGCTGCGGCAGAGAAGGCAGATCCAGTTCCTCATCGCAGGCGAACCCGACGCCGGGAACCCCGCCGCCGCGCCGACTTCGGTCCTGTCCGAGTGGGTGCGCGAAGGCATCGTTGAATGGCTGGGCCAAGTGGAGGACATGCCGGGCCTTTACCGCTCGGTGGATTGCGTCGTGCTCCCCAGTTATCGGGAGGGCTTGCCGAAGGGGCTGATCGAAGCGGCGGCCTGCGGATTGCCACTGGTGACCACCGACGTGCCGGGGTGCCGGGAGGTCGTGACCCATTGCGTCGATGGACTCCTGGTGCCGGCACGGGATGCAGCCTCGCTGGCCGACGCCATCGCGCGCCTGCACGACAGCGCGTCCTTGCGCGCGAAGTACGGGGCCGCCGCGCGCGCGAAGGCACTGGCGCAGTTCGACGAGCAGATCGTGATCGCCAGCACGATCGCGGTGTACGACGAGCTGGTGAACGCCGCGCCTTGAAGCACGGGAACAGCCGGCTTCTCGTGCAGGCCAAACGAAGGGGTACGTTTAAGCGTGGCACTGTTGCGCACTGGATAGAAGACCCGCCTATTTGGTCCGCTCGTCGGGCCGTATCAGTCAACTAGGGAAAGTTTAAACAAGTCCGCGATTTGATAGGCCGCCGCCCATGAGATCGGCGCGAAAAAACTGAAACGGGGAATCCGCTGCCGTATTCGCGGCGATTCTCGTCGCTTCTGCGGCCCTCATGCTGCTTTCACAGGGGCTCGCCCCGAGTCATGCTTCGATTCCAGGAAATATCAGGTGGGGGCAAAATGAACGCCAACGGGTGACGCGGCGACTGTTGTGACAGGATACGGCCGCAACCCGCGAGAGGAAGCGTATGGTGCTGAGCAAGTTGGCAATGGCGGTGGCCCGTTCCACCGGAATCGTCGGATACCGCGGCGCGGGCAGGATCTTCCGTCGCCTGTCGCATATACCCGCCTTCCGCGACAGCGAAGGCGTGGCCGATCTCGGGGCCCGCAAGATAACCTTCCCCGCTTTCGATCCCTACTGGGCGCAGTACCTGTGGACACGCAAGACGTACGAGCCCGACGTCGAGGCGATCTTTCAGGCCCTCTCGCCGATTCCGCACAAGGTGCTGGTCGACTGCGGCGCCAACATCGGGTTCTGGACCATCAAGCTCTCGAATCCCTCCTACGGCTTCGATCGGCTGATCGCGGTGGAGGCGAACCCTTACGTATTCGAGTACCTGCGCCGCAACGTGCAGATCAACGGCCTCGAAGTCGATTGCCGCCATGCCGCCATCGCGGAGGAAAGCGGCCACATGGTGCACATCGACGGATCGCAAGGTCATGCGGTCGGCGTCGTAGGCAGCGTGGGGACGCCGGTGGGGACCGTGAGCCTGCGAAGCCTTCTCGACGGCATTGATGGCTTGGCCGTCGTGAAACTGGATGTCGAGGGTTCCGAGGTGCCAGCGATACGGGGCGGCGAAAGCGTACGCGCGGACGTCCTTTACGTGTACGAGGACTGGCCGCGAAGCGGCTTGCCTGTTTCCGTACACCTCCTCGGCCGGGGATATTCGATCATCGGCGTGCATCCTGACGGCCGGAGCGAGCGCCTTTCCTCACTGGAGGCGATTCACGACTTCAACCGCAGGAGTGCGCCCGGGTATCACCCGGCGAACCTGGTGGCCACGCGCAAACCGCAGCTCTATCCTGCCCCGTGATCCAAAGCCGCCCGCGAGGACGAGATCTTCAACCGCCTCCGACCCCGGAACCCAGGCGCGCGCCAGCGGCCAAACCCGCACGGGGGGCGTTAGCCACAACTGCATCCACAGCTTCATGGGTTTCGCGACCCGGTTCTCCACCTGCGTGTTAACCAGCCACGCAGCCAGGATCATCATGACGATGACGCCCCAGAATATCAGCTGGCCGGGTCCGAAGGTCTTGAACAGCGCGAGACCGATCGCCTGGTGAAGCAGGTACAGCGGATAGGTCAGCGCGCCCAGCGCCAGCCACTTCCCTCGCGCGAGCGGCCTCGTGGCACGCAAGGCCACCAGCAACATGAGACCGAAGAACGCCGCTATGCACGTGGCGACCACCGTCGGGCTGAACGTCACGCCGTCACGCACCTGCAGCGTGGCAGCCAACTCCATGGCGCGGTACTCCGCCAGCGCGAAGGACGCGAACAGCGTCAGCGCGCGCCGCGCCGAGAGGCCCTCCTGCCAGATGAAGAAGAGCACCCGCCCCGCCGACGAAATAGGCCGCGTACCGGGTCACCAGCACAATCTCGATCAGCCGCACGTTGTGGACCGCCATCGCGACCGATACGGCGAGCCACACGCCCAGCATCGCCTCCACGCGCCGCATCTGCCGGAACCAGAGTAGCAGCGCCACGAGGGCGTAAAAGCGGATTTCTGCGGCAAGCGACCAGTACGAGGGGTCGACCAAGGTTATCGGCGCCGCCGCGCCCGCCAGGGTCATGTTCAGGAGGAACATGGTGACGGAGGGCAGCGACTGACCCGTGGCGAGGAGCACGAGGAAGGTCGCCGTGCAGCAGACCCCGAAGGCAGGAAACAGCCGCGCCGCACGGGAAGCCACGAAGCCAGCCACAGTGCCATGGCTCGCGCTCATCATGATGACGAATCCGCTGATCAGGAAGAACAGGTCCACGCCCAGATAGCCATACTGCGCGACGGTACCCAGCGCGGGGTATGCCGTGCTCGCACCGCTCTCGTTGGCGCCCATGTACGCGTAATGGAAGAAGACTACTGCCAGGGCCGCCAGGAACCTGAACAGGTCCACTTCGCTCGCGCGAGCTGCGCTTTGCTTCTGCATGGGGGGGAAGGTATTCCGCCGACAGGACGCAGCATACCGCAGAGAGTACCGCCGCTCGCGATACACGGGCGACGCGCGTGTGGGACGAATAGACTCGCGGCAGGATGACACCCGCTGCCTGATGGTCCGCTTCGTTTGCTGCTTGCTCGCGGCGTTGGCGTGCGCCTTCGCGGGCGTACTGTACGGCCAGCCGGAGTTCGCCGTGCCTTGGCTGGCCCGCGTCTTGGAGCGCAGCGGCGAACGGTCCGAGCGGCCCGCCATCGGTTCCCAGGCGATCGTCGTGCTCGGTGGCCGCCCATCGCGGGCCGTCAAGGCGGCGGAACTAGTGCGCGAGACCGGCCTGCCGGTGTATGTGGCGAGTGCGGAGGACGTGGCAGCCCTGACCGAGCGCGAAATCGAGCCATCCTGGGTCGACTCCGTCTCGTGGAACACGGAAACCAGTGCGGCGGTGGCCGCATGCATCCTGCAAGGCAGGGGAATCCGGACGATCGCGCTGGTCACGGATGCTTGGCACATGCCGCGAGCGGCCGGCTGGTTCCGCTGGTACGGCTTCGATGTCCGCCCTGCGCCATGGCGCGTGCCGGCGGTGGAAGACACCTTCCACGCCAGGCAACTGGCGGCTTGGCATGAAAGCCAAGGGTTGATTCTGTTGCTCGTCCGGAAGATACTCGGTGCGCGGTTCCCGTGCGACAGCATCAGTATGGGCATGCGCGCCGCCCGCAGCGAGCGCGCTCCTGATTGGTGGAGCTGGCGGGAATTGAACCCGCGTCCGCAAGCCTTCTACGAACAGTTCTACATGTTTAGCGATCTGATTTGAGTCTCACCGGTCGGATCGCGCAGTCGCACGCTATCCGGCCAGCCAGTGCCCTTGAGTCTCGCTTCCGGCCAAGGCACCCGCCCGGAAACCAGCCAATGTAGATTACCTTGCAGCTAGGACCTTGCGACCCTAACCCAGCCCATCGGCCAACTGTTGCAAGGCTCACCGGCAATTAAGCGGCGAGGGCGAAACGTTCGTCGTTCGCAGTTAGTTTGTTTCAGCTGGATTAACGAGGTGATCTGAGCCTCGACATGCCCTGCTGCGTGTCCGAACCCACGTCGAAACCGGTGCAGCCCCAGGAGGACCGTATATTACGCCAGCGGCTGCCCTTTCAAGTGGCGCGGCGGAAATAACCTCAGTGCTGACGCCGGTGGACGCGCCGGGGGCGCCGCAACTGCTTCAACAGAGGCCAAGCGACCCGCTTCAGTACGAAGAGAAACGCACCGATGCCAACCACGGTGAGGACGTCCCCCGGTTCCAGGTCCACCTCCAGTTCGGGCAGACTGTAAAGAATGGCCGCGGTGATGAGCACCACACCCACGGCGGCACAAAGATCCTTTCCGTACTGCTTGGTGAACCGGATGTGGTGGGCCATGGATTTCGCTCCTAAGTGCGCGGGACTTTACCTCACAAAGCATGACCCACCTCGGATGCTCGCACGGCGCGACACAGCTGAGTCTACGGCTCCCAGCCGCCCAGCGGAAAGCCTGCAATTGACGCTCGACCATGCTGTAAACTGAGGTTACAAGAGGAGGAGCTCGATGATTCACTTTCACCCTTGCGCCTGCCCGCCGGGAAAAATGACTCGCGTCCACCGCTCTGCGTGGATGCGCCTGTTGTTCCCGACCCGCGCCCTCTACGAGTGCGCCTCTTGCGGTCGCGATTTCCTTGCGTCGGTCAAGCACCAGACCGACCTGGGCCTGCGGGCCCAGGTCGAACGCCTGCGGAGCGATCGCGCCAATCTGCACGACGACAACACCCCCTCCCCCAGCCCAGCCGGGTAACTCCTCACGCAAAGCGCCACCCCCGCGCCTGTCGGCGTGGCGTTTGCCGTCGGGCACACTTTATGATCCCGGCATGAGCCTGACATCCCGGTCGCTGCCCCGCATCGCGCTGATGCTGGTCCTGGCACTGGTCATCCTCTCGATGATCGTGCCTTCCAGCGCGCTCGACTTCCTCCGATTTGAGTATGGCTGGGTGGACCGGATGATGGTTCTTCTGTTCACCATCTCGCCCGGCGCGGACCTGGACCACCTGATCGCCTTCGGCTTGCTGGGCTTCATGGCGCCGTTCGGGTGGCCCCGGGGGCGCTCGTGGCAGGTGGCGCTCAGCCTGCTGTCGATCGCGACGATCGTGGAATTCGTGCAGCTGTGGATCCCGGGCCGGGAAGCCGCCGTGTCGCACGCACTGCTGGACGTGATCGGCGGGATGGCGGGGTTCGCGTTTGCCTGGGTGCTGGGGTATGCGTGGGGGGGCAAGGGCTTGCCGGAAGAGGCGGCGTCCCGGTAGGAGCCTGCGCCGGGGCGGAAAGCCGGAGTGCCCTCACCCCTGCCCTCTCCCAGGGGGAGAGGGAGAAAGACAAATCAGGCGGCGATGCGGAAGCGCAGGAGGGGCAGCAGGGCCATCGGCGTTTCGATCTGCGTGTCCGCGCCCCATTCCTTGACGTCCGTGGTGCCCAGGTAGCCGTACGTCGCCGCCACGGTGCCCATGCCGGCCGCCCGCCCCGCCTGCATGTCCCGCAGGTCATCCCCCACGTAGATGCAGTCGCAGGGCTTCACGCCCACCTGCCGCGCGCCTTCCAGCAGCGGCTCGGGATGCGGCTTGGCATGCGGCGTCGTGTCGCCCCCCACCACCGCGCGCGCGGAGGCGAACAGCGGCATCTTCCTGGTGAGCGGCCCCGTGAAGCGCATCGACTTGTTGGTCACCACGCCCCACGCCACGCCCTGGTCCACCAGCGAGGCGATCATTTCCGCCACGCCGTCGAAGACGTAGGTGCGCTGCGTCATGCAGCTCTCGTAGTTGCGGAAGAACTCCTCCCGCATCTCGGCGAACTGCGGGTGCTCCGGCGTCATGCCGAAGGCCACGCCCAGCATGCCGCGCGCGCCGGCACCGGCCATGGGCCGGTACTTCTCCATGGGCAGCGAGGGCAGGCCGCGCTCCGTGCGCATCCGGTCCGCCGCCGCGCCGAGATCGGGGGCGCTGTCGATCAGGGTGCCATCCAGGTCGAACAGGACGGCTTTCACGTCTTCGAACATGAGAAGCTGCGAATGAATTGATCGCGCCCGCGACGGGCTGCTCCAGGGCGCAGGCCTAGGCGCGGCCCGCAGCCCAGGCTGGCCGCCTGGGCACGGGCCGCAACGACGGCATGCGCCCTGGAGCGGCCCGGCCCGCAGGGCGAGCCTGGGCGCGATCGTGGTGGATCGAGTGCCTCTGAGGAGGCTCGCGCGGGTGTGAGCAATTCGTTCACAGCTTCTACAGCTTGCGCGCGGCAACCAGGTAGTTGACGTCCGTATCGCCGGACAGCCAGTAGCGGCGGGTGAAGGGGTTGTATTGCATCCCCCGCGTGTTCGCCATGTCCAGGCGCGCGGCGCGGCACCAGGCCGCCAGCTCGCTGGGCTTGATGAATTTCAGGTATTCGTGCGTGCCCTTGGGCAGCAGGTTCAGGACGTACTCCGCCCCCACGATCGCCAGCAGGAAGGCCTTCGGGTTGCGATTGAGCGTGGAGAAGAAGACCATGCCGCCCGGCTTCACCAGCGTGGCGCAGGCCTGCACGATCGACTCGGGCTTGGGCACGTGTTCCAGCATCTCCATGCAGGTGACCACGTCGTACTCGCCGGGCTGCTCCTGCGCCAGCGCCTCGGCGCTCACCTCGCGGTACTGCACGTTGGGCGTGCCCGCCTCGATGGCGTGCAGCTGCGCGACGCGGATGCCCTTGGTGGAGAGATCGATGCCCAGCACGCTGGCGCCCTTGCGCGCCATGGAATCGGCCAGGATGCCGCCGCCGCAGCCGATGTCCGCCACGCGCTTGCCCGCCAGGCCGCCCGCGAGCTGCTCGATCCACTGCAGGCGCAGCGGATTGATCGCGTGCAGGGGCGCGAATTCGCTGTCGGCGTCCCACCAGCGGTGGGCCAGGTCCGAGAACTTGGCGAGTTCGGCCGGGTCGGCGTTCAGTTGTTCAGTCATGGGCTAGCCGGATTGTGGAACGGATTGCGGGTGACGAAATGCAAAAAGGCCCCGCAGAGCGGGGCCTGTGTGCAGCTTTTCGCGCTGATGTTCAGCGGCCTGCTGCGCGGGTGCCGACCACCTCGATTTCCACGCGGCGGTTCTTCGCGCGGCCTTCGGCGGTCTTGTTGTCGGCCACGGGCTGCTTCTCGCCCTTGCCTTCGGTGTAGACGCGATTGCGCTCGATGCCCTTGGAGACCAGGTAGCCCTTGACGGCTTCGGCGCGGCGCACCGACAGGCGCTGGTTGTAGCTGTCCGTGCCCACCGAGTCGGTGTGGCCGACGGCGATGATCACTTCCAGGTTGATGCCCTGGATCTTGCCGACCAGGTCGTCCAGCTTCGCCTTGCCTTCGGGCTTCAGCACGGACTTGTCGAAGTCGAAGAAGGCGTCGGCCGCGTAGGTCACCTTGGTGGCGGCGGCGGGAGCCGGGGCCGGAGCGGGTGCCGGGGCGGGAGCCGGGGCGGGAGCAGCAACCGGGGGCGGCGGCGGAACCACGCGCGGAGCCGGCGGGGGCGGCGGCGCGGCGGCGGCACGAACAAGGGCGCCGTCGCAACCAACCGCGGCGGTGGCGGGCGTCCAGTTCGCGTCGCGCCAGCACAGTTCGTTGGTGCCGTTGCGCCACACGTACTCGCCGGTGCCGTTGATCCAGTTGTCGACGCGGGTGCCGCCATCGGCAGCGACCACGCGGCTTCCGCCCGGGGCGGATGTGGACAACACACCGCAACCGGCGAGCAGCGCAGACGAGGCAAACAGCAGCGCCACTTTGTTCAGTTTCTTCATGGTTCTCCTCTTGGGGAAAGTTCGCAGCTGCGCTGCGCCAAAACTACGTGCTCAGTGACCTATTCACCAATTACGTCCGGGTGATTGTGCCATACGCACTTACGCAATGAATGGCTGGGCCAGCGGGGTTCCGTAGGACAAAACCGCATCCGCAGGCATCTGTTGCCAAGTCGCGACATGCTGCCGCAACCGGTAAAATGAAGGGTTCCGCGCCCCAAGCAAGCCTCAATGACCTCCTCCTTCGCGAAAGAAACCCTGCCCGTCAGCCTCGAGGAGGAGATGCGCCGAAGTTACCTCGACTACGCCATGAGCGTGATCGTGGGGCGGGCCTTGCCGGACGCGCGCGACGGCCTGAAGCCGGTGCACCGGCGCGTGCTGTTCGCGATGCACGAGCTGAACAACGACTGGAACCGGCCGTACAAGAAGTCGGCCCGCATCGTCGGCGACGTCATTGGTAAATATCACCCGCACGGCGACCAGTCGGTCTACGACACCATCGTGCGGCTGGCGCAGGACTTCTCCATGCGCCACATGCTGGTGGACGGCCAGGGCAACTTCGGCTCGGTCGACGGCGACAACGCCGCGGCGATGCGCTACACCGAAATCCGCCTGGCCAAGATCGCGCACGAGATGCTGGCCGACATCGACAAGGAGACGGTCGATTTCGGGCCCAACTACGACGGCAGCGAGAAGGAACCGCTGGTCCTGCCCTCCAAGCTGCCGAACCTGCTGGTCAACGGCTCGGGCGGCATCGCGGTGGGCATGGCCACCAACATCCCGCCGCACAACCTCAACGAGGTGGTGGATGCCTGCCTGCACCTGCTGCGCAACCCGCAGGCCACCATCGACGAACTGATGGAGATCGTGCCGGCGCCGGACTTCCCCACCGGCGGCATCATCTACGGCATCTCCGGCGTGAAGGAAGGCTACCGCACCGGCCGGGGCCGCGTGGTGATGCGCGCCAAGACGCACTTCGAGGAGATCGACCGCGGCCAGCGCACCGCGATCATCGTCGACGAGATCCCCTACCAGGTCAACAAGAAGACCCTGCAGGAGCGGATGGCGGAGCTGGTCAACGAGAAGAAGCTCGAGGGCATCAGCCACATCCAGGACGAGAGCGACAAGTCCGGCATGCGGCTCGTGATCGAGTTGAAGCGCGGCGAAGTGCCCGAGGTGGTGCTGAACAACCTGTACAAGCAGACGCAGCTGCAGGATACGTTCGGCATCAACATGGTGGCCCTGATCGACGGCCAGCCGCGCCTGTGCAACCTGAAGGACCTGGTGCAGGTCTTCCTGCAGCACCGCCGCGAGGTGGTGACCCGCAGGACGGTGTTCGCCCTGCGCAAGGCGCGCGAGCGCGGCCACGTGCTGGAAGGCCTGGCCGTGGCGCTGGCCAACATCGACGACTTCATCCGCATCATCCGCGAGTCGCCCACCCCGCCGGTGGCCAAGACGGAGCTGATGGCGCGCGGCTGGGATTCGTCGCTGGTGCGCGAGATGCTCACGCGCGCCCGCACCGACGGCTCGGTGATCAACGCCGACGACTATCGCCCCGAAGGCCTGGAGCGCGAATACGGACTGCACGCCGACGGCCTCTATCGGCTGTCCGACACGCAGGCGCAGGAAATCCTGCAGATGCGCCTGCAGCGCCTGACGGGCCTGGAGCAGGACAAGATCGTGGCCGAGTACCGCGAGGTGATGGCCGAGATCGACGACCTGCTGGACATCCTGGCGCGGCCGGAGCGCGTCTCCACCATCATCAGCGAGGAACTCACCGCGGTGCGGCAGGAGTTCGGGCAGACCAAGCTGGGTGCGCGCCGCAGCGTGATCGAGCACAACGCGCAGGACCTCGCCACCGAGGACCTGATCACGCCCACCGACATGGTGGTGACGCTCTCGCACACCGGCTACATCAAGAGCCAGCCGCTGAACGAATACCGCGCGCAGAAGCGCGGCGGCCGCGGCAAGCAGGCCACGCAGACGAAGGAAGACGACTGGATCGACCAGCTCTTCATCGCCAACACGCACGACTACCTGCTCGCCTTCTCCAACCGCGGGCGCCTGTACTGGCTCAAGGTGTGGGAAGTGCCGGCGGGCTCGCGCGGCTCGCGCGGCCGGCCGATCGTCAACATGTTCCCGCTGCAGGAAGGCGAGAAGATCAACGTGGTGCTGCCGCTCACGGGCGAATTCCGCAGCTTCCCGGCCGATCACTTCGTGTTCATGGCCACCTCGATGGGCACCGTGAAGAAGACGGCGCTGGACGAATTCAACAACCCGCGCAAGGCCGGCATCATCGCGGTGGACCTGGACGCCGACGACTACCTGATCGGCGCGGCGCTCACCGACGGCAAGCACGACGTGATGCTGTTCTCCGACGGCGGCAAGGCGGTGCGCTTCGACGAGAACGACGTGCGCCCGACCGGCCGCAACACCCGCGGCGTGCGCGGCATGATGCTCGACGAGGGCCAGAGCGTGATCGCCATGCTGGTGGCCGAGGACGAGTCGCAGAGCGTGCTCACGGCCACCGAGAAGGGCTACGGCAAGCGCACCCCGATCACCGAATACACGCGCCATGGCCGCGGCACCAAGGGCATGATCGCCATCCAGCAGAGCGAGCGCAACGGCAAGGTCGTGGCGGCCACGCTGGTGCACACCGAGGACGAGATCATGCTGATCACCGACCGCGGCGTGCTGGTGCGCACCCGCGTGAGCGAGATCCGCGAACTGGGCCGCGCCACGCAGGGCGTGACGCTGATCGGCCTGGACGAAGGTTCGAAGCTGAGCGGGCTGCAGCGGATCGTGGAGAACGATGCGGAGAATGGGGATGGCGACGAGGTGACCGGCAAGTAGGCTGGCGGTGAGGCGCGAAGCGCCGGAACCCCAGCGTTTCGCGCATCGCTGGGGTTCGCGCGCTGGCGCGGCTCACCACCAGCCTACGGACGCCGCTGCGCACCGTCGCGTGGGCATGCCGTACTCCTCCCCGTGACAAGCCGTAACCTCCCGCTATAGTTGGCCCTTTCGCCCATGCCCAAATCGCTGTCCGAGCTCCGCACCAGCATCGACCAGGTCGACCGCGAACTGCTCGCGCTCCTGAACCGCCGCGCCGCGCTGGCCAACGAGGTCGGCGAACTCAAGCGCGCCGAAGGCTCGCCCGTGTTCCGCCCCGAGCGCGAGGCCCAGGTGATCAACGGCCTGCAGGCCGCCAACCCCGGCCCGCTGAAGGACAACAACATCGCGCACATCTGGCGCGAGATCATGTCCGCCTGCCGCGCCCTCGAAGCCCCGCAGCGCGTGGCCTTCCTCGGGCCCACGGGCACCTTCAGCGAGCAGGCCGCGTTCCAGTTCTTCGGCGCCAGCATCGAGAAGATCCCCTGCGTGAGCATCGACGAGGTGTTCCGCGCCACCGCCGCGGGCACGGCCGAATACGGCGTGGTGCCGGTCGAGAACTCCACCGAGGGCGTGATCGCCCGCTCGCTCGACCTGTTCCTGGCCACCCCGCTGCACATCGTGGGCGAGACCAGCCTGCTGGTGCGCCACAACCTGCTGCGCAAGGACAACCCCTCGCTCGATGGCATCGAGGTGGTGCTGGCCCACCCGCAGGCGCTGGCGCAGTGCCAGGGCTGGCTGGCCACGCACCTGCCGGACGCCGAGCGCCGCGCCGTCTCCTCCAACGCCGAAGGCGCGCGGCTGGCCGCCACGCACCCGAACTGGGCCGGCATCGCCAGCGAGCGCGCCGCCACCGAGTTCGGCCTGCACGTGGCCGCCCATGCGATCCAGGACGACGCGTTCAACCGCACGCGCTTCGCCGTGATCTGCCTGCCGCAGACGCTGGCCGCCCCCGAGGCTTCGGGCAAGGACTGCGTGAGCCTGATCGTCTCGGTGCCGAACCGGCCGGGCGCGGTGCACGACATGCTGGTGCCGCTGAAGAAGCACGGCGTGTCCATGACGCGCTTCGAATCCCGCCCCGCCCGCTCGGGCCAGTGGGAGTACTTCTTCTACATCGACCTGCAGGGCCATCCCGCGCAGGCGAACGTGGCGGCGGCGCTGAAGGACCTGCAGGCCCTGTGCGCCTTCTACAAGGTGCTCGGCACCTATCCCGTCGGCGAATAACGAGAACGAGAAAATGATGACCCCCACGCTTGTCACTTCGTGTACTGCGCTGCCCCCCGAGGGGGCGCTCGCGCCTTGGGGCGGCCCGGCGGCGCTCGGATAACGCATGGCAGCCATGTTCGAGCAACTGGGACTGATCGGGTGCGGCCTCATGGGCGGCTCGTTCGCCCTGGCCATGAAGCGTGCGGGGCTGGTCAAGCGCGTGGTGGGCTACAGCAAGTCCCCCTCCACCACCGAGCGGGCGCGCCAGATGGGCGTGATCGACGTCGAGGCGCCGTCGGCGCTGCTCGCGGTCTCGGGCGCGGACATCGTGCTGCTGGCCGTGCCCGTCGCGGCGACCGAGGCGACGTTCAAGGCGATCCGCCACCTGGTCACCAACAGCATGCTGATCATGGACGTGGGCTCCACAAAGCGCGAGGTCGTGGACGCCGCGCGGCGCGTGCTGCGCGACCACGTGGGCTCCTTCGTGCCGGCGCATCCGATCACCGGCAAGGAACTGTCGGGTGTCGACCATGCCGATGCCGACCTGTACCACGGCAAGCAGGTGATCCTGACGCCGATCGAGAAGACGCAGACCGCGCAGCTCAAGCGCGCACAGGCCCTGTGGGAGGCCCTCGGCTGCCACGTGCAGCAGATGGCACCGGATTCGCACGATGCCGCCTTCGCGGCGGTGAGCCACCTGCCGCACCTGCTGGCCTTCGCGCTGATGCACGCGATCGACGGCCAGCCGCAGGGCAAGGACTTCCTGGGCCTCGCCGGCCCGGGCTTCCGCGACTTCACGCGCATCGCCGCGAGCGACCCGAAGGTCTGGCGCGACATCCTGCTGTCCAACCGGGTGGAGCTGGTGGAACAGGCCAAGATGTTCCAGCGCAGCATGATGAACATGCTGCACCTGGCCGAGACGGGCGCCGGCGAGAAGCTGGAAGAGATGATCGCGCAGGCGAGCGAGGTCCGTGCCCACTGGCACATGGGCCGCAAGAAGTAGGGGCAGCGTGTTCACCACCGAGTTCCTGGACCTCCCCCCTCTCGAGGAGGCCGGCGGCACCGTGGCCTTGCCGGGATCGAAGAGCATCTCCAACCGCGTGCTGCTGCTGGCGGCGTTGTCCGAAGGGACGACGGTGGTGCACGACCTGCTGGATTCGGATGACACGCGGGTGATGCTGAAGGCGCTGCAGGCGTTGGGGTGCGGGGTGGTCCAGAGCGGGACGACCGTGACCATCAATGGGCTCGGGGAGCGCCCCCACCCCAGCCCTCCCCCGGAGGGGGAGGGAGCGAAGGCATCCACACCTCCCCCGGAGGCGCATGCATTTGCTCCTCCCCCCTCCGGGGGGAGGTTGGGAGGGGGGCGCTCCCCCGCGCCCAGGAAGCTCTTCCTCGGCAACGCCGGCACCGCCATGCGCCCCCTCACCGCGGCGCTGGCCCTCCTCGGCGGCGACTTCGAGCTCTCCGGCGTCCACCGCATGCACGAGCGACCGATCGGCGACCTCGTCGACGCCCTGCGAAAGCTCGGTTGCCGCATCGACTACCTGGGCAACGAGGGCTTCCCGCCCCTGCGCATCCACGCTCCCGGCGCCCTGGACCTCGCCGCGCCCATCCCGGTGCGCGGCGACGTCTCCAGCCAGTTCCTGACAGCATTGCTGATGGCGCTGCCGCTCGTGGCCACGCGCGACATCGTGATCGAGGTGGTCGGCGAGCTGATCTCCAAGCCCTACATCGAGATCACGCTCAACATGCTGCAGCGCTTCGGCATCACCGTGGCGCGCGAAGGCTGGCAGCGCTTCACCCTCCCCGCCGGCAGCCGCTACCGGTCGCCGGGCGAGATCCACGTCGAGGCCGATGCGTCCTCGGCCAGCTACTTCGTGGCGCTGGGCGCCATCGCCGGCTGCGGCGATGCGGTGCGCATCGAAGGCGTGGGCGCCGCCTCGATCCAGGGCGACATCCGCTTCGTCGAAGCCGCGCAGCAGATGGGCGCAGCCGTCGCCAGCGGGCCCAACTGGCTCGAGGTGCGCCGCGGCGCCTGGCCGCTGAAGGCCGTGGACCTGGACTGCAACCACATCCCCGACGCCGCGATGACGCTGGCGGTGATGGCCCTCTACGCCGACGGCACCACCACCCTGCGCAACATCGCCAGCTGGCGCGTGAAGGAAACCGACCGCCTCGCCGCCATGGCCACCGAGCTGCGCAAGCTGGGCGCCGAGGTGGAGGAAGGCCCCGACTTCATCAAGGTGGCGCCCCCCACGGCGTGGTCGGCCGCCTCCATCCACACCTACGACGACCACCGCATGGCGATGTGCTTCTCGCTGGCGGCGTTCAACCGTGCCGGCGCGCACGTGCGCATCGAGGATCCGCAGTGCGTCGGCAAGACCTTCCCCGACTACTTCGAGGCCCTGTTCTCTCTGGCGCGCACCGCCCCGCCGCACATCCCCGTGATCTGCGTCGACGGCCCCACCGCCTCGGGCAAGGGCACGCTCGCCTCGGAAGTGGCGCGGCGCCTGGGCTACCACTACCTCGACTCGGGCGCCCTCTACCGCATCACCGGCCTGGCTGCCGTGCGCGCCGGGCTGGCGCTGGACGTGGCCCACGAGCACACGATCGCCAGGATGGCCGAGACGCTGCCGGTCGTGTTCGTGGACGGCCGGGTGCTGCTGGGCGACGATGACGTCACGGACGACATCCGCACCGAGGAAGCCGGCATGAACGCTTCCAGGGTCTCGGCCCTGCCGGCCGTGCGCAGCGCCCTGGTGGCCCTGCAGCAGGGCTTTCGCAGGCTGCCGGGCCTGGTGGCCGACGGCCGCGACATGGGCACCGTGATCTTCCCGGACGCGCCCATGAAGGTCTTCCTGACCGCCAGCGCCGCGCAGCGTGCCGACCGCCGCCATAAGCAATTGATATCAAAAGGGATTCAGGCTAAAATCGCCGATCTTCGCGCGGACCTGGAGGCGCGCGACGCCCGCGACTCGAATCGCGCCGTCGCACCCCTGAGACCCGCGCAGGATGCCCTCCTGCTGGATAACTCGAGCCAGACCGTCGAAGAGTCGGTCGCCCAGGTCCTCCGGTGGTGGGAAGAAAAGCAGCCGTTCGCCCGCAAGTGAACGGCTGTTCGTAGGCTGGTGGTGGAGCGATAGCGAAACCCCAGCGCTGCTGGTGGTGGAGCGATAGCGAAACCCCAGCGCTGCTGGTGGTGGAGCGATAGCGAAACCCCAGCGCTGCTGGCGGTGGAGCGATAGCGAAACCCCAGCGTGGCCCCCGACACTCCCTCCGCGCAGCAGCGCACCGGTGGCGGGGATCGAAACCCAACCCCGCGGGGCTTTCCCGCAAAGTCAATGTCTGAATCTTTTGCCGAGTTGTTCCAGGAATCGTTGCAGCGCTCCGAAATGCGCGCGGGCGAAGTCATCACCGCTGAAGTGGTTCGCGTGGAACACAACTTCGTCGTGGTGAATGCCGGCCTCAAGTCCGAGGCCTACATCCCGATCGACGAATTCAAGAACGACACGGGTGGCGTGGAAGTCCAGGAAGGCGATTTCGTCTCCGTGGCCATCGACGCCCTGGAAAACGGCTACGGCGACACCATCCTGTCGCGCGACAAGGCCAAGCGCCTGGCCTCGTGGATGTCCCTCGAGAAGGCGCTGGAGTCCGGCGAATTCGTCACCGGCACCACCACCGGCAAGGTCAAGGGCGGCCTCACGGTCCTCGTCAACGGCATCCGTGCCTTCCTGCCCGGCTCGCTGATCGACACGCGTCCGATCAAGGACCTGACTCCGTACGAAAACAAGACGATGGAGTTCAAGGTCATCAAGCTGGACCGCAAGCGCAACAACGTGGTGCTGTCGCGCCGCGCCGTGGTCGAAGCGTCCATGGGCGAAGAGCGCGCCAAGCTGATGGAAACCTTGAAGGAAGGCTCCATCGTCCGCGGCGTGGTCAAGAACATCACCGAGTACGGTGCGTTCGTGGATCTCGGCGGCATCGACGGCCTGCTGCACATCACCGACATGGCCTGGCGCCGCGTGCGCCACCCGTCCGAGGTGGTCACCGCCGGCCAGGAAATCACCGCCAAGATCCTCAAGTTCGACACCGAGAAGAACCGCGTGTCGCTGGGCTTGAAGCAGATGGGCGACGACCCGTGGATGGGCGTTTCGCGCCGCTACCCCAACGGCACCCGCATGTTCGGCAAGATCACGAACATCGCCGACTACGGCGCGTTCGTCGAGCTCGAGCCCGGCATCGAAGGCCTGGTGCACGTCTCCGAAATGGACTGGACCAACAAGAACGTGGCCCCGTCCAAGGTCGTGTCCCTGGGCGACGAAGTCGAAGTCATGGTCCTGGAGATCGACGAAGACAAGCGCCGCATCAGCCTGGGCATGAAGCAGTGCAAGGCCAACCCCTGGCAGGAATTCGCGCAGAACACCAAGCGCGGCGACCGCGTCAAGGGCCCGATCAAGTCGATCACCGACTTCGGCGTGTTCGTCGGCCTGGCCGCCGGCATCGACGGCCTGGTGCACCTGTCCGACCTGTCCTGGAACGAGCCGGGCGAGCAGGCCGTGCGCAACTACAAGAAGGGCCAGGAAGTCGACGCGATCGTGCTGGGCGTGGATGTGGACCGCGAGCGCATCTCCCTGGGCATCAAGCAGCTCGATGGCGACCCGTTCGCCACCTTCACCTCGGTGCACGACAAGGGCTCCGTGGTGACGGGCAAGGTCAAGACGGTGGACCCGAAGGGCGCCGAGATCGACCTGGGCAACGAGATCTTCGGCTACCTGCGGGCCTCCGAGATCGGCCGCGACCGCGTGGAAGACGCGCGCAACGTCCTGAAGGAAGGCGACGAGGTCACCACCGTGATCACGAACATCGACCGCAAGACGCGCAACATCCAGCTGTCGATCCGCCAGAAGGACATGGCCGACGAGCAGGGCGCGATGGCGCAGCTGTCGCAGCAGGCCGCCCGCGAGCAGGCCGGCACCACCAGCCTCGGCGCGCTGCTGCGTGCCAAGCTGAACGACCAGGACAAGTCGTAATCGAGGGACTAGGGGTCAGGGGCTAGGGGCCAGGGAGCAGCGGGGATGCATTGCATTTCCCTAGCCCCTAGGCCCCAGGCCCTAGCCCCTCTTTACCAATGACCCGTAGCGACCTCGTAGAAGAACTGGCCTCCCGCTTCAGCCAGCTGACCCATCGCGACGCGGAATACGCCGTCAAGACCATCCTCGACGCGATGAGCGAAGCGCTGGTGCGGGGGCACCGGATCGAGATCCGCGGCTTCGGCAGCTTCTCGATCAACCGCCGCCCTCCCCGCATGGGCCGCAACCCGCGGTCCGGCGAAAGCGTCCAGATCCCGGAAAAGCGCGTTCCGCACTTCAAGCCGGGCAAGGCGCTGCGCGAGGCGGTGGACCAGCGGACGAAGGAACTGGAGACGGGGCGCTAGGCTGTCCGGCGGCTGCGCAGGCTGTTCGGCGGCCGCGTAGGCTCTTCGGCGGCCGCGTGGGCTGTTCGGCGGTCGCGTAGGCTGTCCGGCGGTCGCGTAGGCTGGCGGTGGAGCGAAGCGAAACCCCAGCGATGGCGCGAATGCGCCGCCACCCGCGCCCCTGCCGGCGTTCGCTGCGCTCCCCGTCGTCGGCGCCCGCGCCGCCCCAGCCTACAATTCGGGCCACCCGAAAGAGCCGGATGAAATATTTAGCTTGGCTGCTCAAGGCAGCCATTTTTTTTACCCTCTTCGCGTTCGCGCTGAACAACCAGCAGGACGTGACCGTGCACTTCTTCTTCGGCACGCACTGGACGGCGCCGCTGGTGCTGGTGGTGCTGGCCGCCTTCGCCGCGGGCCTCGTGGTCGGGGCGATCGGCATGGTGCCGCGCTGGTGGAAGCACCGCAAGGCGGCGCCGCGCGGCGTGCATCCCGACGCCGGCGCGCCCAGCACGCTGATCGGACAAGGCACCCCGCCGACGCATGGACTTTGACCTGACGTGGCTGCTCTGGGGCCTGCCGGTCGCCTTCGCGCTCGGCTGGTTCGCCTCGCGCCTGGACCTGCGGCAGCTGCGCATCGAGAACCGCCTGGCGCCCAAGGCCTACTTCCGGGGCCTGAACTTCCTGCTCAACGAACAGCAGGACCAGGCGATCGACGCCTTCATCGAGGCGGTGCAGAACGACCCCGACACCTCCGAGCTGCACTTCGCGCTGGGCAACCTGTTCCGCCGCCGCGGCGAGTACGAGCGCGCCGTGCGCGTGCACGAACACCTGCTCTCGCGCGCCGACCTGAGCCGCGCCGACCGCCACCGCGCGCAGCACGCGCTGGCGCTGGACTTCCTCAAGGCGGGCCTGCTCGATCGCGCCGAGGAGGCGCTGCGCAAGCTGGAAGGCACGGCCTACGAGGAGCAGGCGCTGCTCGCCCTGCTGGCGATCTACGAGCGCTCGCGCGACTGGGCGCAGGCCAGCGAGGCCGCCGGCAAGCTCGACGCGGCCGGCTCCGGCCAGTTCGCGGCGCGCCAGGCGCATTACCTGTGCGAGATGACCGCCGGCGCTGCGCCTGCCGAGGCCGAGCAGCTGTTGCGCCGGGCGATGAAGCTCGCGCCGCAGGCACCCCGCCCGCGCATCGAGCTGGCCGCGCTGCGCCGGCGCGCGGGGGATTCGCTGGGCGCCTTCGAGGTGCTGCGCGAGCTGGCCGAGGAAGTGCCCTCCGCGATGGCGCTGCTCGCGCGGCCGCTCACCGAGGCGGCGCTCGCCTGCGGCCGCCACCTGCAGGCGATGCAGCTGCTGCGCGCCCACTACGAGCACGCGCCGTCGCTGGACGTGCTGGAAGGCATCGCGGCCCTGGAGACGGATCCGGAAGCGGCGCGCGGCTGGTACGTGCGGCACGTGCAGCGCGAACCCTCGCTGGTCGCCGCCGCCAAGTGGATCGCCGGCGAGAAGCTGGAGCACGAGGAGTACCACCCCGACGTGCAGCGTGCGCTGGACCACGCCGTCAAGCCGCTCACGCGCTACCGCTGCGCGGCCTGCGGCTTCGAATCGAAGCAGTATTTCTGGCAATGCCCGGGCTGCCAGTCCTGGGACAGCTACCCCCCGAGGCGGGTGGAAGAACTATGAACCCAAGCAAGCAACGCATGGCGCAAGCGCGCGTGCTGGTGGTCGGCGACGCGATGCTCGATCGCTACTGGCATGGCGCGGTGGAGCGCATCTCGCCCGAGGCGCCCGTGCCCGTGGTCCATGTCACGCGCGAGGAAGAGCGCATCGGCGGCGCGGCCAACGTGGCCTACAACGTGGCCACGCTGGGCGCGCAGGCGAGCTTCCTCGGCGTGGTGGGCGACGACGAGCCCGGGCAGCGACTCGAGTCGCTGCTCACCGGCACCGGCATCCGCACGCACCTCAAGCGCGACCCGGGCCTGCGCACCACCGTCAAGCTGCGGGTGATCGGCCGGCAGCAGCAGCTGCTGCGCATGGACTTCGAGAACGAGCCCGACCACGAGGTGCTGGAACTGCAGTCCGGCGAATTCGCCGCGCTGCTGCCCCAGCAGGATGCGGTGCTGTTCTCCGACTACGGCAAGGGCGGCCTCGCGCACATCCCGCGCATGATCGAGACCGCGCGCGCCGCCAGCAAGCCGGTGCTGATCGACCCCAAGGGCTCCGATTACGGCCGCTACCGCGGCGCCAGCGTGATCACGCCCAACCGCGCGGAGCTGCAGGACGTGGTGGGCCGCTGGCACGGCGAGGAGGACCTGAAGCAGCGCGCCCACCGCCTGCGCGAGGAGCTCGGGCTGGAGGCCCTGCTCGTCACGCGCAGCGAGGAAGGCATGACGCTGTTCGACGCCCAGGGCGAGCTGTACGTGAAGGCGCAGGCGCGCGAGGTGTTCGACGTCACCGGCGCCGGCGACACGGTGATCGCCACCCTGGCCGCCATGGTGGCGGCAGGCCTGTCGATCCGCGACGCGGTGCCGATCGCCAACCGCGCCGGCGGCATCGTGGTGGGCAAGTTCGGCACCGCCACCGTTTCCTACGAGGAGCTGTTTGCATGACGCGAGTGGTCGTCACCGGAGCTGCGGGGTTCATCGGCAGCAACATCGTCAAGGGCCTCAACGCCCGCGGGATCGACAACATCGTCGCGGTCGACGACCTGACGCAGGGCGACAAGTTCCGCAACCTCGCGGACCTGAAGATCGCCGACTACCTCGACGCCGACGCGTTCTACGGCATCTTCGCCGAAGGCGGCTTCGGCAAGGTGGAAGCCGTGTTCCACGAGGGCGCCTGCAGCGACACGATGGAGCAGGACGGCAAGTACATGATGGACAACAACTACGGCGTGTCCTGCTCGCTGTTCGAGTCGTGCCAGGAGCGCGGCACGCGGCTGCTGTACGCGTCGTCCGCCGCGGTGTACGGCGGCTCGGACAGCTTCCGCGAGACGCCGGAGTTCGAGCGGCCGCTGAACGTGTACGGCTACAGCAAGCTGCTGTTCGACCAGCGCATGCGGCGCGAATGCGGCACGGACTTCAAGCGCGCCAGGCGCCAGGTGGCGGGCTTCCGCTACTTCAACGTGTACGGCCCGCGCGAGCAGCACAAGGGCCGCATGGCCAGCGTGGCCTTCCACCAGTTCAACCAGTTCCGCGAACAGGGCAAGGTCAGGCTGTTCGGCGAGTACGGCGGCTACGGCCCCGGCGAGCAGACGCGTGATTTCGTCTTTGTCGACGACGTGGTGGCCGTGAACCTGTGGTTCTACGACCATCCCGAGAAGTCCGGCATCTTCAACCTGGGCACGGGCCGGGCGCAGCCGTTCAACGACGTGGCGCTGGCGGTGCTGGATGCGCTGCATCCCGGCGGCGTGCAGGACGCCGCCACGGCGGTCGACCTGGGCCTGCTGGAATACATCCCCTTCCCCGACGCGCTGCGGGGCAAGTACCAGTGCTACACCCAGGCCGACCTGGCGGCGCTGCGCGAGGCCGGCTGCGAGCACGCATTCGCGGACGTGGCGACGGGGGTCGGGGAGTACATGCGGGAGCTGGCCCGGCATTTCGGGAAATAACCCGGTCAACTTTCCCGGGCCGTGTCCCGTTGAAGGCTGGTCGCGACCCGCCGGGCCGCGTCCCAAACCACCTGCTGGAGGAAACCCATGTTGAAGAAAATCCTGGTCATCTTGGCCATGCTCTACGCGGCCGTCGCTTTCGCGGCCGTCGACGTGAACAAGGCCACGGCCACCGAACTGGACGGCATCAAGGGCATCGGCCCGGTGATGTCCAAGCGCATCCTCGAAGAGCGCAAGAAGGGCGAATTCAAGAGCTGGGACGATCTGATCGGCCGCGTGAAGGGCATCGCCCCGATCACCGCCGCCAAGTTCTCGGCCGGCGGCCTGACGGTCAACGGCACCGACTTCAAGAACCCCGCCGTGTCCAAGAACGCCCCGAAGGAAGACAAGAAGGAAGCGAAGGCCGACGCCAAGGCGGACAAGAAGGACGCCAAGGCCGACAAGAAGGAAGAAAAGGCCGTGGCCAAGGCCGAGAAGAAGGACGACAAGGCCGCCGCCGCGAAGCCGGCTGCGTCCGCGAAGAAGTAAGCGCCTCGCGCTTCACGCGCCGGGAGGCCCGCCGTCGGCGGGCCTTTTTCATTTGTGACTTTCGGCCTTTATTCCCCCCGGAAATCAACCGATCGCAACAGCCGCAGGCAAACGTAATCAAAAAGAACGATGGTGCTCGAAAAATCGCGCAATCCGGGAGTGTCGGCGCCAGGGCCGAATCCATACGATCTGAATGCGCTCCCGGCATGGGGCCGGAGCGCCGGATGCGAAGGCATCCGCCTCAACCTCCACAAGGATCAGCCATGAAAATCAAGACAAACCTGCGCGCTGGCAAGAGCATCAACAACACCGTCGCGTCCTACGTCAACCCGGTCAACCGGTGCGCCGGCCTCTGATCGCGCCCTGCCGTTGACCAGGGGCGGGTCGCTCACCGGACCCGCCCTGTTCTCAGGCCAGCCAACGCTGCAGATTCGCCTGCACGAAGGCATCGTCGGAGAGGTCGGCGTGCTGGCGAAGCACCCGGTCAATCTCCTCGGCCTGCCCCTTGCCCAGCCCCTCTTGCGGGTCGAGGCACCAGATCCCCTCCAGCAAGCCCTGCCGCCGCAGCACCTCGTGGCAGCCGGCAATGCAGCCGTGGAAGTCGTTCCTCACGTCGAAGAACGCCGCATTGCAGTCCGTCACCCGTGAATCCAGCGCCAGCAGTTCCGGCGGCAGGCTGCCGCCATTCGCCGCGATCGTCGACTTGATCATCCGCAGCTGCCGCACCGCGCTGGCCGTCCACACCGACCAGTGCCCCAGCAGCCCGCCGCGGAAGCGCACGGTCACCGGCTGGCCGTCGCGCATCGCCGTGAAGGGCAGCGCCAGGTCCAGCACGATGTGGTCGTCGTTGCCGGTGTAGAGGTAGACGCGCTCCTCGGCGCCGGCATCGACCAGCCCGCGCACCACGTCCAGCGTGCGGTAGCGATGGAAGGGCGCGACCTTGATCGCCAGCGCATTGGGAATGGAGGCGAAGCGGCGCCAGAAGGAATGCGGCAGCGTCGGCCCGCCCACGGCCGTCTGCAGGTAGAAGCCCACCAGCGGGATCTCCTGGGCCACCTGCTCGCAGTGGGCGATCATCTCGTCCTCCGAGGCCGACGACAGGGCCGCCAGGCTCAGCAAGCCGGCGTGGTAGCCCAGGCCGACGGCGATCCGCGCTTCCTTGCGCGCCTGCTCCGTGCGGCCGCACAGGCCGGCGACCATGGCCATGGGCCGGCTGGTCCAGGCCAGCCGGTCCTCCATCGCGGCGGCCAGCACGCGCTCGTACAGGCCGTGCTCGCGGATGGCGAACTGCGTGGTGTGCACGCCGACGGCCAGGCCGCCGGCTCCCGCATCCACGTAGTAACGCGTCAGCGCGCGCTGGCGCCTGCGGTCGAACTGGCGGCGGGCATCGAGCGCGAGCGGGTGGGCCGGGATCACCGTGCCGTCGGCGAGCAGCTGCAGGACGTCCTGCGGGAGATCGGAGCGGTTCAGGGGCATGGCAACTTCCTCGTGGGATTCAGGCGAATTCGGGGCCGGCGACGGCATGCAGCAGCGCGCCGTCGCCCGCGGGCAGGACCTGCCCGGGCGCGGGCAGTGCCATGCGGGCGAAGGGACGTTCGTGGCGGAAGCCGGCGGCTTCGAGCGCGCCGCGCAGCAGGGGACGGTCGTCGCGCAGGTCGACCAGCAGCGTGGCGTCTTCGGCGTCGAGCATGTCTTGCAGCAAGCGCACCGCTGCGGACTCGCTGCGTGCGAGCAGGGGCCCGATGTGGCGCGCCGTGCGTCCATCGCGCACCAGCGCCGCGGCATCCGCGTCCGCGATGCAGCGCGAGCCTGGGCGATCCGCCAGCTGTGCGATCAGCCCGCTGCGATCGAAACCGAGCGCCCGCTCATCCAGTTCCATCAGCGCCCGCAGCGCCTCCCCCGCGGGCTGGCGCTGGAGCGCCTCCCCCGCGGGCTGGCGCTGGAGCGCCTCCCCCGCGGGCTGGCGCTGGAGCGCCTCCCCCGCGGGCTGGCGCCGGCGCGCCTCTCCCGTAGGCTGGCGCTGGAGCGCCTCTCCCGCGGGCTGGCGCCGGCGCGCCTCCCCCGTAGGCTGGCGCTGGAGCGCAAGCGAAAGCCCAGCGTTGCGCCAACGGCGCTCCCCTGCCCCCTCCCGCCGCCACCGCCCCAGCCGCCACTGCGCCCGGAACCCGAACTGCGCATACAGCGCCTCCCCCGCCGGCGTGGCATCGAGCATCGCAATCCGCCCTTCGGCCTGCACCTGCGCCAGGCACTGCCCGAACACCGCGCGCCCCAACCCGGCGCCACGCCGCGCGGGCGTGACCAGGATCATGCTGATCCACGCGACCTCGGACGCCCCCATCGGCAGCACCGCCCCGCTCGCGACGATGCGACCTCCCCCGTCGCGCACGACGTGCACCGTCCCCGCGCGCAGGAACACCTCCCAGTCCGCGGCAAGCTGGTTCCAGTGGCTGTCCACGACGAGCTGCTGCAGCCCTGCCAGGTCGCCCGCCGACGGTGCGAGCAGCCTCTCAGTAATGCCCATCCCGCTGCTCGAACTTCGTGGGCTTGCCGAGCAGCCGCTGCTCGTGCGCGATCCAGTCCGCCACCCAGCCCACCATCTGCTGGAGCGGCACGCGCGGGTAACCGAACAGGCGCTCGGCCTCGCCGGTGTTCATCAGCCAGGCGGTGGGCGCCTCGGAGCCCGTGATCTGCACCGGCTTGTCGAAGATGCGGCCGAACTCCTGCGCCAGCCAGCGGATGGACGTGGTCTCGGGGCCGCTCACGTTCAGCGGCGAAGTCGGCACCGTGGCGACGGCCAGGCAGCGCAGCGCCTGCGCATTGGCGTCGCCCTGCCAGATCACGTTGACGTGCCCCATGGTCACGTCGACCGGCTCTCCGCGCCACACCTTCAGGGCCACGTCCGCCAGCACGCCGTAGCGCATGTCGATCGCGTAGCTGAGGCGGAACAGCCGCCCCGGCGTGCCGTGCAGCTGCGAGAAGTACTGGAACATGCGCTCGCGCCCCACGCAGGAGTTCGCGTATTCGCCGGGCGGCGCCAGCACTTCGTCCTCGCTCGCGCCCTGGCTGGTGACCGGCACGAAGGGGTACACGCAGGCGGTGGAGAAGGCCACGATGCGCGACGCGGTGAAGGTCTCGGCGACCAGCGCCGGCACCAGCGCATTCATCGCCCAGGTCAGGGGCAGGTTGCCGTCGGCGCCGAACTTGCGCCCGGCCATGAACACCACGTTGGGGGATTTCGGCAGCGCCTGCAGTGCCGCGCGGTCCTGCAGGTCGCAGGCGATGGTCTCGATGCCGTGCGCCTGCAGCGCTTCGCGCACGCCGGGCTCGGAGAAGCGCGCGACGGCGATCACGCGGCGCGACGCCGGCAGCGCATTGCGCGCCAGCCGCGCCAGCGTGGGCCCCATCTTGCCGCCCACGCCCAGGATCAGCAGGTCGCCTTCGGTGCGTGCGAGGTCACGCACCAGGTCGCGCGAGGGCGTGGCGAGCCAGGCCTCGAGCGCGGCCTCGCTCTCGAAGCGGCCGGGAAAAGGCAGGTCGTCCAGGAAGGGGCCGCCGGCGGGGGTTTTGTCGGTCATCGTGAAATGATGGCACAGCGCCCCGCGAGGCCCTTCGTTCTACGCGCTGCCGAAGCCACCGCCGCCCGGCGTGTGCACCTCGAAGATGTCGCCCGCCTGCATCTCCGCCGAGCCGATGTGATCGAGCTGCTCGGTGCGGCCGTCGGAGCGCACGACGCGGTTGATGCCCACCTGCCCCGGCTGGCCACCGGCCATGCCGAAGGAAGGCACCTTGCGGCCGTTGGAGAGGATGCTGGCCGTCATGGGCTCGAGGAAGCGCACGCGGCGCACCCCGCCGTTGCCGCCCTGCCAGCGGCCCGCGCCGCCGGAGCCGGCGCGGATCTCGTAGCTTTCCAGCCGCACCGGGAAGCGGAATTCCAGCACTTCGGGGTCGGTGAGACGCGAGTTGGTCATGTGGGTCTGGACCACGCTGGTGCCCTCGAAGCCGCCGGTGAGCCGGCCCTGCTCGTCGTAGAGGCCGCCGGCGCCGCTGCCGCCCGAGATCGTCTCGTAGTACTGGTAGCGGGCGTTGCCGAAGGTGAAGTTGTTCATCGTGCACTGCCCCGCGGCCATCACGCCCAGCGCGCCATAGAGCGTGTTCGTGATGCAGGTGGAGGTCTCGACGTTGCCGGCCACCACCGAAGCGGGCGGATGCGGATTGAGCATGCAGCCTTCGGGCACGATCACCTTCAGCGGCTTGAGGCAGCCGGCGTTGAGCGGGATCTCGTCGCTCACCAGCGTGCGGAACACGTACAGCACGGCCGCCATGCACACGGCCTTGGGCGCGTTGAAGTTGTTGGTCTGCTGCGGCGAGGTGCCGGTGAAGTCGATCTCGGCCGAGCGCGCGGCGGCATCGACGCGGATCGCCACCTGGATGCGGGCGCCGTTGTCCAGCGGCAGGGTGAACTGCCCGTCATTCAGGCGCGTGATGACGCGGCGCACGGACTCCTCCGCGTTGTCCTGCACGTGGCGCATGTAGGCCTGCACGACATCGAGGCCGAACTGGTCCACCATGCGGCGCAGTTCCTGCACGCCCTTCTCGTTGGCGGCGATCTGCGCCTTCAGGTCGCCCATGTTCTGCTCGGGATTGCGGGAGGGGTAGGGCCCGCTGCGCAGCAGCTGGAGCATCTCCTGCTCGCGCAGCACGCCGCGGTCGACCAGCTTGAAGTTGTCGATCTGCACGCCCTCTTCCTCGATGCGCGTCGAGAAGGGCGGCATGGAGCCGGGGGTGGTGCCGCCGATGTCGGCGTGGTGTCCGCGGGAGCCGACGTAGAAGAGGGGCTGCAAATCGGGGTCGGATTCCAATCTCACGTCGGGAGCGCCCCCACCCCCGCCCTCCCCCGGAGGGGGAGGGAGTGAAGCGCGCGGAGTTGCTCCCTCCCCCTCCGGGGGAGGGTTGGGGTGGGGGCGCTCCCGGGACAAGTACACCGGCGTGATGACCGTGACATCCGGCAGGTGCGTCCCCCCGTTGTACGGATCGTTCAGCACGTACACATCCCCAGGCGCCATCGTCGCCCGGTTCTCGCGGATCACCGTCTTGATGCTCTCGCCCATGCTGCCCAGGTGCACCGGCATGTGCGGCGCATTGGCGATCAGGTTGCCCTCGGCGTCGAACAGCGCGCAGGAGAAGTCCAGCCGCTCCTTGATGTTCACCGAGTAGGCCGTGTTCTGCAGCTGCAGTCCCATCTGCTCGGCGATGTTCATGAACAGGTTGTTGAACACCTCCAGCAGCACCGGATCCACCTGCGTGCCGGCGGCGAACTTCTGCGCCCGCGGCACGGTGCGATCGAGCACGATGTGGTCCAGCGCCGTGATGCGCGCCTGCCAGCCGGGCTCCACCACGGTGGTCGCGTTCTTCTCCGCGATGATCGCGGGGCCGGCGATCACGTCGCCGGGGCGCAGGTCTTCGCGCACGCACAGGGCCGCCTCGTGCCACTGCGCGCCCGAGTACATGCGCACGGTCTCGCGTCGCGGCACCTCGCGCGGGGGGTGTTCCTGCAGGCGCGGCTCGGCCGGCGCGTCGCCCGCGACGATCGCTTCGACGGATACCGCTTCCACGATCATCGGCTTGCCCGGCATGAGGAAGGAGAAGCGCTGGCGATACGCTTCCTCGAAGCCCGCGACGATTTCCTCCGGCGTGCCCGCCGCGACCACCAGCGCCGAATCGCTGCCCTGGTAGCGCACGTGCACGCGCTGGCGCACCTGCACGCCGCCACCGCTCACCTGCTGGCGCCGCAGGTCGGCCTCGGCCGCGGACGCGAGCGCATCCAGCTTCTCCTGCACCTGCGGCAGGTTCTCCGCCGCCAGCAGCAGCTCCACCGCCTGCTCGCGGATCACGTTCTGGTCCGCCAGGCCCATGCCGTAGGCGGACAGCACGCCCGCCAGCGGATGGATGAAGACGCGCGACATGCCCAGCGCGTCGGCGACCAGGCACGCATGCTGCCCACCGGCGCCACCGAAGCAGTTGAGCGTGTAGCGCGTGACGTCGTAGCCGCGCGCCACCGAGATCTTCTTGATCGCGTTGGCCATCTGCTGCACGGCGATGGCGATGAAGCCTTCGGCCACCTCCTCGGCGCTGCGGCCGGTGCGCCGGGCGACCTCGTCGAACTTGCCCGTCACGGCCTCGACGCTCAGCGCCTCGTTCGCATGCGGCCCGAACACCTTGGGGAAGTACTTCGGCTGGATCTTGCCGACCATCACGTTGGCATCGGTCACGGCCAGCGGCCCGCCGCGCCGGTAGCTCGCCGGCCCCGGGTTGGCGCCGGCGCTCTGCGGGCCGACGCGGAAGCGTGCGCCGTCGAATTCGAGGATCGAGCCGCCGCCCGCCGCGACGGTGTGGATGCTCATCATCGGCGCGCGCATGCGCACGCCCGCCACCTGCGTCTCGAACTCGCGCTCGAACTCGCCGGCGAAATGCGAGACGTCGGTGGACGTGCCCCCCATGTCGAAGCCGATCACGCGGTCGTGGCCCGCGAGCTGCGCGGTGCGCGCCATGCCCACGATGCCGCCGGCCGGACCGGAGAGGATCGCGTCCTTGCCCTGGAAGGCATGGGCATCCGTGAGGCCGCCGGAGGACTGCATGAAGAACAGCTTCACGCCCGGCATCTCGGCGGCGACCTGCTCCACGTAGCGGCGCAGGATGGGCGACAGGTAGGCATCGACGACCGTCGTGTCGCCGCGGCTCACCAGCTTCATCATCGGACTGGTTTCGTGCGAGGCGCTCACCTGCGCGAAGCCGATCTCGCGCGCGATGCGCGCGGCGGCCTGCTCGTGCGCCGTGTAGCGGTAGCCGTGCATGAACACGACGGCGACGCTGCGCAAGCCCCGCGCGTGCGCAGCGGCCAAGGCCGTGCGCAGGTGCGTTTCGTCGAGCGCTTCGATCACGTCCCCGTGCGCGGCCACCCGCTCCCGCGCCTCGATCACCTCCGAGTACAGCAGCTCCGGCAGCACGATGTGGCGGTCGAACAGGCGCGGCCGGTTCTGGTAGGCGATGCGCAGCGCATCGCGGAAGCCACGCGTGGTGACCAGCAGCGTTGGTTCGCCCTTGCGTTCCAGCAGCGCGTTGGTGGCGACCGTGGTCCCCATCTTCACGCACTCGACCTGCTCCGGCGTGATGGACGCGCCGGGCGCCAGCCCCAGCAGGTGGCGGATCCCCGCCACCGCCGCATCGCGGTACTGCTCCGGGTTGTCCGACAGCAGCTTGTGCGTCACCAGGGTGCCATCGGGGCGCCGCCCCACCACGTCGGTGAAGGTGCCGCCGCGGTCGATCCAGAACTGCCAGCGCTTGGGGGTCATGGCTTGCTTCATTTCGTCTTGTTGTTCAAAGGGACGCCGCCGCGCGCGCCGCCTGGTCGTACATGCCCGAGAGCACGCGCAGCAGCCGCGCCAGCTCGCCGATGTCGCGGTTGAGGCCGTCGTCGGCGTTGAGCGCGTCGATCAGGCAGCTCTCGCGGATGTCGCGGTAGCGCTCCACGTATTTCTGCCCGCTCGCCGTCGCCGCGTAAGTCACTTCCTTGCCATTCTTCCTCGAAGCGACCACGCCCAGGCTCTGCAGCTTCTTGAGCGAATAGTTGATCAGGTGCGTGTCTTCCACGTTCATGATGAAGCAGATGTCGCCCAGGCGCTTGTCGCGGGCGCGGTGCGTCACGTGGTGCAGCACCAGCACGTCCAGGGGCGTCAGCTCCTTCAGCCCGGCCGCGCTCATGCAGTGCACGATCCAGCGGTTGAAGGCGTTGCCCGAGACGATCAGGCCGAATTCGAACTCGCTCATTTCCGCGCTGCGCGGGGACACGAGGTGTGCGGAAGAGACGATCGGTTTGCCCATCGGTGCTTTCGGGGTGGGGGGTGGCACGGTGGTAGGATTGTAGAACTCATCCGCATTTTGCCGACAATTTGTCGGCATCCACCTGACGATTTCGCAGCCGGTTCGCCCTTCCGCTTCCATGTCCGTCCCGCCTTCCCGTCCTGCCGGCCCGCTGCTGTCGGTGCGCTCCCTGTCGGTGGAGTTCGGCCCGCGCGAGTCGCCCCTGCGCGCCGTGGACGGTCTCGGCTTCGACCTGCATGCGGGCCGCACGCTGGCGATCGTGGGCGAGTCGGGCTCGGGCAAGTCGGTGACCTCGCAGGCCATCATGCGCCTGACCGACCACACGGGCGGCCGCATCGTCGATGGCCAGGTGCTGTTCGATTCGCCGGTGAGCGGCCTGCAGGACCTGTGCCAGGCGAGCGAGGAGCGCCTGCGCGCCATCCGCGGCAACGAGATCGCGATGATCTTCCAGGAGCCGATGACGTCGCTGAACCCCGTGTTCACCGTCGGCAACCAGATCGCCGAGGCGCTGGTGCTGCACCAGGGCATGGACCGCGCCCAGGCGCTGGCGCAGTCCCTGGAACTGCTGCGCAAGGTGCGGCTGCCCGACGCGCAGCGGCTGCTCGATGCCTATCCGCACACGCTCTCTGGCGGCATGCGCCAGCGCGCCATGATCGCCATGGCGCTGGCCTGCAAGCCGGCGCTGCTGATCGCCGACGAGCCGACGACGGCGCTGGACGTCACCATCCAGGCCCAGATCCTCAACATCATCCGCGAGCTGCAGCAGGAGCTGCACACCGCCGTCATGTTCATCACCCACGACATGGGCGTGGTGGCGCAGATGGCCGACGACGTGGTGGTGATGTGGCGCGGCCGCATGGTCGAACACGGCCCGGTGGAGCAGATCTTCCGCGCGCCGGTACATCCCTACACGCGCGCCCTGCTGGCCGCCGTGCCGCGCCTGGGCAGCCTGCGCGGCCGGCCGCTGCCGGTGCGCTCTCCGCTGGTGGTGCTGGAGGACGGCGAGCTGCGCGAGTCCGGCGTCGAACAGGTGCAGGACACGGTGGCCGCCGGCGCGCCGCTGCTGGCCGTGGACAAGCTCACCACCCGCTTCGACGTCGCCCACGACCTGCTGGGGCGCGTCACGCACCGCGTGCATGCGGTGGAGGAAGTGAGCTTCACCATCCAGCCCGGCGAGACGCTGGCGCTGGTGGGCGAATCCGGCAGCGGCAAGTCCACCGTCGGCAAGACGCTGCAGCAGCTGGTGCAGGCCACCGGCGGCAGCATCCGCTTCGAGGGCCGCGAACTGGGCGAGCTGCCCGCGGCCGAACGGCGGAAGCTCCGGCGCGAGATCCAGTACATCTTCCAGGACCCGTATGCATCGCTGGACCCACGCAAGACGGTGGGCTTCAGCATCGCCGAGCCGATCCGCACCCATCGCCTGCTCGATGATTCGAAGGCGATCCAGCGCCGCGTGGCCGAACTGCTGGAGCACGTGGGCCTGAAGCCCGAGCACATGCACCGTTATCCGCACGAGTTCTCCGGCGGCCAGCGCCAGCGCGTCTGCATCGCCCGCGCGCTCGCGAGCGAACCACGGCTGGTGATCGCCGATGAATCGGTCTCGGCGCTGGACGTCTCGGTGCAGGCGCAGATCATCGACCTCCTGATGGCCTTGCAGGCCGAGCGCCGCCTGTCCTACCTGTTCATCACCCACGACATGGCGGTGGTGGAGAAGATCAGCCACCGCGTGGCCGTGATGTACCTGGGCCAGATCGTCGAGATCGGCAGCCGGCAGGACATCTTCGAGCGGCCGCAGCACCCCTACACGCGCAAGCTGCTGGCCGCCGTGCCGGTGGCCGAGCCGGGCCACGCCATCGACGCCCGCCTCATCGAAGGCGAGGTGCCCAGCGCCCTGCGCCGCGCCGGCCACGGGCCGCAGATCCATCGCCTGGTCGAAGTGCGCCCCGGCCACTGCGTCGCCCAGGCCTGAACCGAACGCTTTCAACGGAGACATCATGATGAAGCTCAAAGCCCTCCTCGCCAGCGGCACGATCGCCCTGGCCTGCCTGGCCACCCCGGCCAGCCATGCCGCCGGCGCGCTGACGGTTGCCCTCCACCAGGACCCCGGCAACTGGGACCCCGTGGCCACCTTCCTCGTTTCCTGGGGCGCGGTCGGCAGCCAGATCTTCGACGGCCTGATCGTGCGCACGCCCGACATGAAGCTGGTGCCCGGCCTGGCCACCAAGTGGGAGTTCCTGGAGAAGAACACCAAGCTGCGCTTCACGCTGCGCCAGGGCGTCAAGTTCCACAACGGCGAGCCCTTCGACGCCGAGGCGGTGAAGTTCACCTTCGACCGCCTGCTGGGCGACGAGGGCAAGAAGGGGCCGCAGCAGTCCAACTACACCTCGATCGAGAAGGTGGTCGTGGTGAACCCGACCACCGTGGACTTCATCCTCAAGAGCCCCGACCCGGTGCTGCTCACCAAGCTGGCCGGCTACGGCGCGATGATCGTGCCGCCCAAGTACGTCAAGGAAAAGGGCAGCCAGTTCTTCGGCGCCAACCCGGTGGGCACCGGCCCCTTCAAGTTCGTCGAGTACAAGCCCAAGATCAGCCTGGCGCTGGAGAAGAATCCCAGCTACTGGGGCGGCGCGCCCAAGGTGGACTCGCTCACCTACCGCTTCATCGCCGAACCGGCCACGCAGGCCGCGGAACTGCAGGCCGGCCGCGTCGACGTGGCCAACCAGATCCCGCTGTCGATGATCGAGACGATCCGGAAGGATCCGAAGCTGGGCGTGGTCAGCATGGACGGCCCGGTGGCGCTGGCCCTGCGCTACAACACCAAGCGCGGGATCATGCAGAACCGCGACGTGCGCAAGGCGCTCACCATGGCCGTCGACCGCGACGCCATCATCAAGACCATCCTGCTGGGGCAGGCCAAGCCGATCGCCAGCTTCCAGGGCACCCTCTCCTTCGGCAACGACCCGGCGCTCAAGCCCCTGCCCTTCAACCCGGCGCAGGCACAGGCGCTGCTGAAGAAGGCCGGCGTGAAGCCCGGCACCGCGATCCAGCTCGATTTCCGCGGCCCGGACAGCAACTTCCGTGAAGTGGCGCAGGCGGTGGCCGGCTACCTGCAGGCGGTGGGCATCACCGTGACGCTGAAGCCCTACGAGACCAACGTGCTGCTGAACGACATCATCCCGAACGGCAAGACCGGCGAGATGTGGCAGAACCAGTGGGGCGGCTGGACCTTCGACTACGACAACACCGCCTACGCGATGTACTACACCAAGCAGCGCTGGAACCCGTTCGACGACGACGCCAAGCTGAACGCCCTGCTGCACCAGCAGCGCAACACCTGGGACCAGGCCGCGCGCAAGCAGACGCTGCAGGAGATCGCCCGCTACGTCGCCGACCAGGCGCTGGAGATGCCGCTGTACTCGCTCAACACCGTGTACGGCGTGAACAAGCGCGCGCACGACCTGGCATTGCCGGCCGACGGCCGCTTCCGCTTCGTCGACGCCCGCGTCGATTAGAAATGGTGCCCCCACGCTCCCCCACTGCGTGTGGGTCGCTGCCCGCCGAGGGGGCTGGCGCGCCTTGGGCCGGCCCGGCGGCGCGCCGCCCAGGAAGGGCATCGTGAGCGGGTTCGTCTTGAAGCGGGTACTGCAGGCGGTCTTCGTGCTGCTGGTGGTGACCCTGTTCGTGTCCTATGCGGTGCGGCTGACGGGCGACCCCGCCCTCATGCTGAGCCAGGGCGCGGGCAGCGTCACCGAGCAGGACCTGGCGAACATCCGCAAGGGCCTGGGCCTGGACCGGCCCTTCCTGGTGCAGTACGGCGAGTTCGTGCGCAACGGGCTGCACGGCGACCTGGGGAACAGCTTCATGGGCGGCACGCCGGTGTCGCGCCTGATCGGCGACGCGCTGCCCGCCACGCTGTCACTGGCGGCGCTGTCGCTGCTGCTGTCGGTGCTGGTCTCGGTGCCGCTCGGGATCCAGGCCGCGATCCGACAAGGCAAGGGCGTGGACCAGTTCATCCGCATCGTCTCGCTGGTGGGCCTGTCCTTTCCCAACTTCTGGCTGGCCATCATGCTGGTGCTGCTGCTGTCCATCACCTTCCCGCTGCTGCCGCCTTCGGGCTGGGACGGTCCGGCGAGCCTGGTCATGCCGGCGCTGACCATGGCCATCATCCTCTCGGCCACCAACGTGCGGCTGGTGCGCACCGCGATGCTGGAGACGCTGTCGGCGCAGTACATCATGGTGGCGCGGGCCAAGGGCCTGAGCGAGCGCGTCGTGCTGTACAAGCACGCGCTGCGCAATTGCGCGATTCCCCTCATCACCTACATCGGCCTGCAGTTCGGCAACCTGATCGGCGGCATCGTGGTGGTGGAGAAGGTCTTCAACTGGCCGGGCCTCGGGACCCTGGCCTTCGACGCGATCTCCGGGCGCGACTATCCGGTGCTGCAAGGCACCGTCACCGTGCTCTCGCTGATCATCGTGGTCGTCAACCTGCTGGTCGACATGGCCTACGGCCTGGTCGATCCGCGCATCCGCAGCAAATAGCATGCAGACAGTCGCCCCCGTCCTGGCCGCCGCGCCGCGGCGCGAGCAGCCCTGGCGCTCGCTGGAATTCGTCGTCGGCGGGCTGCTGACCGGGCTGATGGTGCTGCTGGTGCTGCTGTCGCCGCTGATCTTCCCCGATCGCGGCTCCGCCATGGACCTCGCTGCGCGCCTGAGCCCGCCGTTCGCCAACTGGTCGCACATCCTCGGCACCGACCCGCTGGGCCGCGACGTGCTGGCGCGCGTGCTGGTGGGCGGGCGCATCTCGCTGATGGTGGGCGTGCTGTCGGTGCTGGGCGCCTCGGTGCTCGGCATCGCGATCGGCCTGGTCGCCGGTTACTACCGCGGCTTCTGGGACATGCTGCTGATGCGCTGCGTCGACGTGCAGCTGGCCCTGCCCTTCATCCTGATCGCGCTCACCTTCATATCGATCCTGGGCGGCGGCCTGGGCAACATCATCCTGTTCATGATCCTGTCGCAGTGGGTGCAGTTCGCGCGCCTCGTGCGCGGCATGGTGCTCTCGGTGCGCGAGCGCGAATACGTGCTGGCCGCCCGCGCCTTCGGCGTGCGCGACCTGCCGATGGTGTGGCACCACGTGCTGCCCAACGTGATCGGGCCGGTCATCATCCTCATGACGCTCAACGTCGCCAACAACATCCTGCTGGAAAGCAGCCTGACCTTCCTCGGGCTCGGCGTCGACCCGCTGATCCCCAGCTGGGGCGGCATGCTGGCCGACGGCCGCACCTACCTGCAGACGGCGTGGTGGGTCAGCGTCTTCCCCGGCGTGGCGATCATGTTCACGGTGCTTGGGTTGAACCTGCTGGGCGACTGGCTGCGCGACCGCATCGACCCCACCGGCAAGACCCGATGAACGAAACGCTGCTGCTCGAGGCCACGATCCCGCGCACGCTGGATGCGTGGCTGGCCCGCTTCGAGGACGGCTCCTGGCGCGGCGCGCGCGTGGAAGGCTGGCTGTTCGAGGACGCCGCCGCCCGCCGCGCCGCGGAGCGCCGCCTGGCTGCCCACGGCGTGCAGGCCTCGTTCCGCAGTGCCTACAAGCCGCTGCTGCACTTCTTCCTGGAAGAAGTCGAGATGGCCGGACTGGTCGCCGTGACGGTGCGCTATCCGGTGCATGCGCAGGCCGCGCCGCAGCGCTTCCTGCTGGAGGCCTATCCGCTGGCGGGCCTGTGGCCGCAGTGCCGCTTCGAATTCGTTCCAGGTGGCGACGGGCTGGAGCATGAGGTGACGCTGCGCTGGCAGGATGGCCGCGAGCAGCAGGCCCGCGTCTTCGCGCCGAACCGCGTGCACACCGGCACCGCCGGCAGCGCGCTGCTGTCGCCCACCGGCTGGCTGCGCGTGCAGCGCGCGGATGGCAGCCTCGCCGGCGACGGTGCCGAGGCGACCGATTACGAGCAGGCTTTCGCCCGCATCGTGGAATGCGTGGAGCGCCATGACTGGCCGCGCGGCGAGCCCTTCTTCAAGCGGCTGGACCTGCGCGTGGAGCTGCCCGGCATCGCGCAGCGGCTGGCGCTGGGACACGAGACCGTGAGCAGCCACGAGGCCCTGCACGAGGACCTCTATTTCTCGCTGCTCGAGGTGTTCCAGCGCCGCTCCGGCCGCGCGCCGGGGGACCGCCGGCTGCAGCCCGGACAGATCGTGCCCGATGTGCGGGCGGGCACGGGCCCGCTGCGGCTGCGCGTCGCGCTGCGCGGCTTCGCGCCGGGCGCAGACGCCGCAACGCCGGACGACGATCGCATCCCGCTCGCCCAGCTGGCCCGCGCGCCGGCCGCCGCACGCATCGCACGCGAGATGGAGCGCCTCGGCGGCGAGCGCTTCACGGCCACCACCCGCCAGGGCCGCACGGTGCTGGGCCTGTACCGGCCCGGGCCCGCCGCACCGGTGCTGGTGAGCGGCGGCCAGCACGCCAACGAGACTTCCGGCATCGTCGGCGCCCTGCGCGCCGCCGAAGCGCTGCAGTCCGCCAGCGACGCGCACTTCGCCCTCATCGCGCTGGAGAACCCGGATGGCTACGCCCTGCGGCGCGAACTGGCGGCCTGGCATCCCGAGCACATGCTGCACGCGGCGCGCTACACGGCGCTGGGCGACGACCTCGAGTACCGCGAGCAGGCGCCCTGGTTCGAGCGCGAGGCGCGCCGGCAGGCGCTGGCGCTCTCGGGCGCGCAGTTGCACCTGAACCTGCACGGCTACCCGGCGCACGAATGGACGCGGCCGCTCTCAGGCTACCTGCCGCAGGGCTTCGAACTGTGGACGGTGCCCAAGGGCTTCTTCCTGATCCTGCGGCACCACCGCGGCTGGCAAGGCGAGGCCCGCGCGCTGCTGCAACAGGTGGGCGCGGCGCTGGCCGAAGTGCCGGGCCTCGCGGACTTCAACGCGCGCCAGCTCGCGCTGTACGAGCGCCACGCCGGCGGCCTGCCCTTCGAGCTGGTGCACGGCATGGCCTGCTCGGTGTCGGAAGTGGAACGGGCCGACAGCGCGCCGGTCACGCTGATCACCGAGTTCCCCGACGAGACCGTGCACGGGGAAGCGTTCCGCTTCGCCCACACGGTGCAAATGCAGGCGGTGCTGGCGGCGGCGCGGGCCTGGCAGCGGCTGGCGCGGCGGGCCTGGGCTGGACGGTAGGCTGGACGGCAGGCGGGGCGGGGGACGGTAGGCTGGTGGTGGAGCGAAAGCGAAACCCCAGCGATGCGCCTCAGCGCTGGGGTTCGGGCTGCGCCACTCACCGCCAGCCTACCGCCCCCCGCCAGCATGCCGCCCCCCGCCAGCATGCCGGCCCCCGCCAGCATGCCGCCACCCGCCAGCCTGCCGCCACCCGCCAGCCTCGCACCGCCGCCAGCACACAAGCTCACCGCACTCCCCGCTCCCTCCAGCGCCTAAACTCGGCCGTTCAAGAACAACGAGGGCGCGATGCGGAAATTCCTGGACTTCCTCTACGACGCCAGCGCCTGGCTGGCCGCGCTGGCGATGATCGGTGTGCTGCTGATGGTGCTGTTGTCCATCGTGAGCCGGCAGGTGGGCTTCCACGTGCCGGGCACCGATGCCTACGCGGGCTACTGCATGGCCGCGGCGGGCTTCCTCGCGCTGGCGCACACGCTCAAGCGCAACGAGCACATCCGCGTGACGCTGCTGCTCGGGCGCTTGCACGGCAAGGCGCGCCATGGCCTCGAGATGTGGGCGCTGTCCGCCGGCGTGCTGCTGGCCGGGCTGTTCGCGGTGTACGCCGTGCGGCTCGCCTGGAATTCGCGCGCCTTCAACGACATCTCCACCGGCAACGACGCGACGCCGCTGTGGATCCCGCAGCTGACGATGGCGGCCGGCACCGTGGTCCTGCTGGTCGCGCTCCTCGACGAATGGGTGCAGGAACTGCGGGGCCGGCGCCAGTCCGCCGGGAGCGAGGAGGCCCTGCACAATGAATGAAGTCGCGATCACCACCCTGCTGATCGTCACGCTGTTCCTGCTCCTGGGCAGCGGCGTGTGGATCGGCCTCACGCTGGGCGGCGTGGCCTGGATCGGCATGCAGCTGTTTTCCTCGCGGCCCGCCGGCGATGCCATGGCCGTCACGGTCTGGGGGTCGTCGTCCAGCTGGACCCTCACGGCCCTGCCCCTGTTCATCTGGATGGGCGAGATCCTGTTCCGCACCAAGCTGAGCGAAAGCATGTTCCGCGGGCTGGCGCCCTGGGTCGCGCGCCTGCCGGGGCGGCTGCTGCACACCAACGTCATCGGCTGCACGATCTTCGCGGCGGTGTCGGGATCGTCCGCCGCGACCTGCGCCACCATCGGCAAGATGACGCTGCCGGAACTGGACCGGCGCGGCTACCCCGAGGACATCACCATCGGTTCGCTGGCCGGCGCGGGCACGCTGGGCCTGCTGATCCCGCCATCGATCATCATGATCGTCTACGGCGTGACCGCGGACGTCTCGATCGCGCGCCTGTTCGTGGCCGGCATCCTTCCGGGCATCGTGCTGGCGAGCCTGTTCTCCGGCTACCTCGCCGTGTGGGCGACCTTGAACAAGGGCCGCATCCCGCCGCCGGACCGCGCCCTGAGCTTCGCGGAGAAGCTGTCGGAATCGCGCCACCTGATTCCCGTGGTGGTGCTGATCGCCGCGGTGCTCGGCTCGATCTACACCGGCCTCGCGACGGCCACCGAGGCGGCGGCGGTGGGCGTGGTGGGGTCGCTGGTCCTGTCCGGCTTCCAGCGCTCGCTGACCTGGGCCACGTTCCGCGATTCGCTGCTGGGCGCCACCCGCCTGTACTGCATGATCGCGCTGATCCTGGCCGGTGCGGCCTTCCTCACGCTGTCGATGGGCTACATCGGCTTGCCGCGCCACCTGGCGGAGTTCGTGGGCTCGCTGGGGCTCTCGCCCTTCCTGCTGATGGTCGCACTGGCGATCTTCTACGTCATCCTGGGCTGCTTCCTCGACGGCATCTCGATGGTGGTGCTGACCATGGGCGTGATCCTGCCGACCGTGCAGGCGGCGGGCTTCGACCTGGTGTGGTTCGGCGTCTTCGTCGTGGTCGTGGTGGAGATGGCGCAGATCACGCCGCCGGTGGGCTTCAACCTGTTCGTGCTGCAGGGCATGACGGGCAAGGAGATCACCTGGATCGCGCGGGTGACGATGCCCTTCTTCCTGCTGATGTGCGTGATGGTGCTGCTGCTGTGGTTCGTGCCGCAGCTGGCGACGTGGCTGCCGTCGAAGATGTGACGAGGTCCCGGCGCGGGGTCTCGTAGGCTGGCGGTGAGCGGCCGAAGGCGGCGAACCCCAGCGATGCGCGAAGCGCTGGGGTTCGCGCGCTTCGCGGCTCACCGCCAGCCTACAGAGCCACTTACGCGCCAGCCCGCAGCGCCAGCCACAAGCGCCGCCCGCTCAAGCCGCGACGTCGACGTCCAGCTCCTGCAGCCAGGCCGCCACCGCGCCGCCCACCACGTCGGCGCCCCGGCGCGTATCGCCGCCGACGCCCATCAGGTGGTCCATGCCGGCCACGATCTCCAGCCGTGCATCGGGCTTGCCCGCGTGCAGCCACTGCGCGTGCTCAACGCCCACCTGGGTGTCCGCGGAGCCGTGCACCAGCATCACCGGCATGTGCAACTCCGCCAGCACCGCCGGCGGGTCGTGGCGGAACCAGGAGATCAGGTAAGGCTGCACCGTCGGACGAAACAGCAGGAACAGCGCGTCCGGCACGTCGTCGACGGCCTGCTGCGCCTCCAGCGCGGCTAGCGCAGCGAAGGCCGGTTCGATGATGTCCTGCGGCAGGTGATCGGCCATCTGGCGTCGCATCAGCGCGGAGGCCCGGCTGCCCGCGCCCGCGATGGAGACCACCGCCTGCGCCTGCGCCTCGCGTGCCGCCAGCGCCGCGATCAAGGCACCCTCGCTGTGCCCGACCAGGGCGATGCGGCTGATGCGATCGTCCCCCGCCAGGCAGCCCGCCAGGGCCACGGCGTCGTCGACGAGGTGTTCGAACCGCAGCGCGTCCTCGCTCAGGCCCGGATACACGCTCGCGCCGACGCCGCGCTTGTCGTAGCGCAGCGAGGCGATGCCGCGGGCGGCCAGCGCATGGGCCAGCCGCTTGACGTTGTCGATGCGGGTGCCCAGCAGCGGGTTGTTGCCGTCGCGGTCGGTCGGGCCGGAGCCCGCGATCAGCAACGCGGCGGCCCATGGCGCGGGGCTGTCCGGCAGCGTCAGCGTGCCGGCCAGGTGGCCCCAGGCGGTGGGCAGGGCGAGCTCATGTTCGGGCATGGGGGCAATCTAGCAAAGTGCAAGCGGCCGCCGCGTCGGACAGCGCCCGCGCTTGGGGAAAGGCCGAATCGGGCGTGGCGCCGATGGCGGTAAGCTTCGCCTGCTCGAAAACTCATCCTTGCGGAGCGATTCATGAAATTCAAGTTCGCCCTTTCGCTGGCGGCCTTCGCGCTGGCCGGCCAGGTCGGCGCCCAGACGAAGTGGGACCTGCCAGCGGCCTACCCGGCCAGCAACTTCCACAGCGAGAACCTGGTGCAGTTCGCCAACGACGTGGACAAGGCCACCGGCGGCAAGCTCAAGATCACCGTGCATCCCAACGCCTCGCTGTTCAAGGCGCCCGAGATCAAGCGCGCGGTGCAGGGCGGGCAGGCGCAGATCGGCGAGATCCTGCTGGTGAACTTCCAGAACGAGTGGCAGATCTTCGGCGCCGACGGCATCCCCTTCCTCGCCGACAGCTACGACGCCGCCGCCAAGCTGTGGCGCGCGCAGAAGCCCCTGGTCGACAAGAAGCTCGGCGAGCAGGGAATGATGGTCCTCTACGCGGTCGCGTGGCCGCCGCAGGGCATCTACACGAAGAAGCCGATCGCCTCGGCGGCCGACATGAAGGGCCTGAAGTGGCGCGCCTACAGCCCCGCCACCGCGCGCATCGCCGAACTGGTGGGCGCGCAGCCGGTGACGGTGCAGGCCGCGGAACTGTCGCAGGCCATGGCCACCGGCGTGGTCGACTCGTACATGTCCTCGGGCTCCACGGGCTGGGACACCAAGACCTACGAGCACATCAAGAACTGGTACGACACGCAGGCCTGGCTGCCCAAGAACGCGGTGATCGTCAACCGCGCGGCCTTCAACGCGCTGGACAAGCCCACGCAGGACGCGCTGCTGAAGGCCGCCGCCGATGCCGAGAAGCGGGGCTGGGACAGCAGCCGCAAGACCAACACCGAGGTGCTGGAGAAGCTCAAGGCCAACGGCATGGCGATCCACACGCCCTCGCCGCAGCTGAAGGCCGACATGAAGAAGGTCGGCGACACGATGCTCAAGGAATGGCTGGAGAAGGCCGGTCCGGAGGGGCAGCAGCTGGTGGATGCCTATCGGAAGATGTAAGGCCTGGCGCGGCACCGGCTCGGCGAGGCGGCCCTGGAGGCCGCCTTTTCGTTGTCTCGACCGCCGCGTCGTGGTTGATTATCATCGGTCCGATGGAAGATTATCATCCACGCTGGCTGGAGCAGCGCCTGCAGGACGCCTTGGGGGACACCCCTGTCGTCCTCGTCAACGGCGCGCGCCAGACCGGCAAGAGCCGGATGACCGAGGTCCTCTCGGTGCGGCGCGGCGGCCGCTACTTCACGCTGGACGATCCCACGCTGCTCGCGGCCGCGCGCGGCGACCCTCTCAGCTTCATCCACGGCGCCGCGGATGCCCTGCTCGTGATCGACGAGGTGCAGAAGGCGCCGGCGCTGTTCGCGGCCATCAAGCGCAGCGTCGATCGCGAGCGGAGGCCCGGCCGGTTCCTGCTGACCGGCTCCGCCGATGTGCTCACGCTGCCGCAGGCCGCGGAATCGCTCGCGGGGCGGATGGAGATCCTCGCGCTGCAGCCGCTGGCGCGCGGCGAGATCGCGCATCGGGCACCGGCCTTCATCGAGCCCCTTTTCGCCAACCAGCCCGAGGCACTGCTTGCGCCCGGCACCACCACCGTGCCCCAGATGGTGACGACCGGCGGGTTTCCCGAGGTGCAGTTGCGGCCGGCCCCCGACAGGCAGCGCGCCTGGTTCGGCGCCTACGTCACGGCGGTCACCGAGCGCGACATCCGCGACCGCTCCAACATCGCCGACGCGACGGCACTGCCGCGCCTGCTGCAGCTGGTCGCCGCGCGCAGCGGCGCACTCACGAACGTCGCCGAGCTCGCACGCGCTTCCGGCGTGCCGCAGGCCACGCTGCACCGGTACCTGGCGCTGCTGGAAAGCAGCTTCCTGTTCCAGCCCTTGCCCGCATGGCACGCCAACCTCGGCAAGCGGCTGATCAAGGCGCCCAAGGCCTACCTGGTCGACAGCGGCCTGGCCTGCGCGCTGACCGGCGCCAGCGATGCGGCCACCGTGCAGGCAGCGCCGCACTTCGGCGGATTGCTGGAAACATGGGTCCTCGGTGAGCTGCGGCGGGAAGCGGCGGCCCTGCCGAGCCCGCCGCGCCTCTACCACTACCGCAGCGCCGGCGGCGTGGAAGTGGACTTCGTGATCGAGGACGCCGCCGGCCGCGTCGCCGCGGTCGAAGTGAAAGCCACCCGCAGCCTGGGCGACCGGCACCTGAACGGACTGCGCGACCTCGAAACGGCCCTGGGCAAGCGCTTCGCTTGCGGCGTGGTCCTCTACGCGGGGCAGGACAAGGTGCGGTTCGGCGACAAGCTCTGGGCGGTGCCGATCGGGCCCTGACGGCAGGAACAAGGCGACCTCAGCGCGCCCCCGCCACCCCGCAGACGATCCCGCCCGCATCGTTGCCCTGCACCGCCCGCAGGTTCTTCGCCTGCCCCACTTCCATGTCGCGCGGCAGCGCCACGCCGTTCTTCACCGCCAGCACTTCCGCCATGATGCTCACGGCGATCTCCGCCGGGGTCTTGCTGCCGATGAACACGCCGATGGGGCCGCGCAGTCGCTGCAGGTCCGCCGCGGTGAGGCCGAAGTGCTCCATCAGGCGCGCATGCCGCGCCTCGTTGTTGCGCCGGCTGCCGATCGCGCCCACGTAGAAGGCCTCGGTGCGCAGCGCTTCCATCAGCGCCAGGTCGTCGAGCTTCGGGTCGTGCGTCAGCGCGATCACGCTGCTGCGGCGGTCCGGCTTGAAGGCCTGCACCTCGTCGTCGGGCATGTCGCTCACCACCCGCGCGCCCGGCACGCTCCACGAACCGCGGTACTCCTCGCGCGGGTCGCACACCGTCACCGCGAAGCCGCTGAACAGCGCCATGGTCGCAAGATATTCGGTGATCTGGCCCGCGCCGATCAGCAGCATGCGGTATTCGGGGCCGAAGGTGTTCACCAGCAGGCCGTCCGCGATGCGCAGTTCCTCGGGCGCGTCCGCATTGGCCAGCGTGACCTTGCCATCGGACAGGCGCACGGTGCGCCGTACCAGCCGGCCCGCCTCGAGCGAGCGCACGAGTTCCTCGATGGGCGCGAGCTCCGGGTCGTATTCCAGCAGCAGTTCCAGCGTGCCGCCGCAGGGCAGGCCGAAGCGGTGCGCCTCGTCGGCCGTCACGCCGTACTTGACGAAGGACGGCGGCCCCGAGGGGATCTGGTGGCCCGGCTCCTTGCCGGAGTAGGCCTGCGTGTGGCGGTAGATCAGGTCGTCCTCGATGCAGCCGCCGGAGACGGAACCGACCACCGCGCCGTCCTCGGCGAGCGCCATGATGGAGCCGACCGGCCGGGGCGAGGAACCCCAGGTGCGCACCACCGTGGCCAGCAGCGCGCGCTTGCCGGCGGCGCGCCAGTCGCGCAGCGTGCGCAGCACCATCACGTCGAGGTTTTCCATGGCGTCTCCTTGAGGCTCGTCCTCAGAAGGCGTAGACCGCGCTCACCCCCAGCAGCCAGCTCCGGCCCGGTGCCGGCTCGAAGAAGCGCGAATTGCCTTCGTTGACGATCACCGATCCGATATAGCCGCGGTCGGCGATGTTGTCCACCCGCACGAATTCACGCACGGTCCAGCGCTGGATATTTTGCGCCAGCGCAAGCCTCAAGTTCCACAGGGTCGCCGAGGAGGCGAAGTCGGTGTTGCGGTCGTCCACGGCGATGCGGCCGATGTAGCGCACTTCCAGCCCCGCCTCCAGGCCCCACGGCTTGTGCCGGTAGACCAGTTCGGCGAAGGCGCTGGCGCGCGGGATGCCGGGGATGCGGTTGCCGGCCGGCACGGGCACGGCGGGGTTGGCGGCCGTGGGGCAAGGCGCGCCCGGACACGTCTGGAAGGCCGTGCGGTAGCTCGCGTCCAGCAGGGTCCAGGCCGCATAGGTGGACCAGGCGTCCGACAAGGTGCCGGCCAGCGCGGTCTCCAGCCCGCGGCGGCGCGTGTTGCTGGCGTTCTGGAAGGTGCTGCGGCCGCCCTGGTTGGTCAGCACCACGATCTCGTCGCGCGTGCTGGCCTGGAACAGCGCCGCGTTGACGCGCCAGTTGCGCACCGGCTCGGCCTTCACTCCGAGTTCGTAGTGCCGGCTGTACGCGGGCCTGAGACCGAAGTTCAGGCCGGTCTGCCCGTTGGGGCGGTAGGAGACCTCGTTGAAGGTCGGCGTCTCGAAGCCGCGGCCCACCGAACCGTAGACATTCAGGTTGTCGCTCACGTGGTACACGAGGCCCGCCATCGGCGTGGTGGCCGAGTACTTGGCGGCGCCGCTGTCGTCGCCGTTGGCGCCGACAATGAAGTGGTCCTCCGAGCGGAAGCGCACGGTGGAATGGCGCAGGCCCGCTGTCAGGCCGAAGCGCTCGCTTTCCCAGTTGGCCTGCGCGTACTGGTCGAAGCTGCGCACCCGGTTGTCCTCGTCGCGGCGCAATGCGCCCTTCACGCCCAGCGTGGTGGGGCTGGTGAAGTTCAGGAAGCCCTGGCGATGCTCCCTCAGCTGGTCCGCATAGAGGCCCGCCGTGACCGTGAGCGGATTGCCGGCCAGGCGCGACTTGTAGATCCACTGCCCGTCGACGCCCATGTAGTCGCGATCGAGGTCGATCACACCGCCGGGGTGCGTGATGGGCGCCTGCGTGCCGACCGGGATGGCCTGGAACTGCTCGGTGCTGCGCTGGCCGCGCCAGGTGGTGAGCTTCAGGCCGTTGGCCGGATTGAGCTGGTGCTCGATGATCGCGCCCAGCTGCTGCTGCTCGACCGACTTGCGCGTGTTGAACTGCAGCGCCACGGGGCTCGCCTGCCGCGGGTCGCGTTGGAACTCCGCGCGCGTGAGGCCCAGCGGGTCCTGCACGTCGGGCATGTCCACCGCATTGGCGATCAGCGTGACGCGGGTGTCCGCCGAGCCCTTCCACCGCACCTTGCCGTTGAGGCCCTCCCGCTTGGCGGCACTGTGGTCGCGAAAGCCGTCGGTCTCGAAGTGCGAGGCGCCGACGTTCCAGTTCCACGTGCCGTTGTCGCCCGCGAAGCGCGCGTTCACGCGCCGGATGCCGTCGCTGCCGACCACGGCGCCGCCCTCGGCCTGCATGCCCGGTGCGCCGTCGGCGGTGAACAGGCTGATCACGCCGCCGGAGGAATTGCCGTAGAGCGCGGAGAAGGGGCCGCGCAGCACCTCGATGCGGTCCGCGGAGGACAGGTCGAAGTGCGAGACCTGGCCCTGGCCGTCCGGGGCCGTGGCGGGGATGCCGTCGGAGTACAGGCGCAGCCCGCGCACGCCGAAGGTGGAGCGGGCGCCGAAGCCGCGCACCGAGATCTGCAGGTCCTGCGCGTAGTTCTGCCGGTTCAGCGCGATCACGCCGGGCACGCGCACGAGGCTCTCGGAGATGTTCACCTGCAACTGCGAGTTGCGGATGGTGGCGCCGTCGACGACGTCGATCGAGGCGGCCGTGTCGAAGGCCTGCTGCGCGACGCCGGGCGTGGCCGTGACCACGACGGGGCGCAGGGTGCGCTCGGGCTGCTGCGCGGGCGGCGGGGTCGCCGGAGTCTGCGCGTGGGCCTGCAGCGCGGCGCACGCGGCCGCTGCCAGGAGGGTCTTCTTCATTGTGTCTCCCCGGGGGTTGCCGGGATTCTGCAGGGGTGGGCGCGCCGAATCAATGCGGGTTGGCGAGAACGCAGGCGGGGGTGACGCACGCCAGCGCCGGAAACCCCGGCGCTTCGCGCATCGCTGGGGTTCCGGCGCTGGCGCGCGTCACCGCCAGCCTACTTCTGGAGCGTCGCGAGGAAGACGATCACCTCCTGGATCTGCGCGTCGCTGTAGGTCGCGCCCCAGGTGGGCATGCCGGCGTCCTGGCGGCCGTTCTTGATCGTGGTCAGGGCGGTCTCCTTCCAGCTGTCCTTGTAGCGGCGCTGCAGCTTGCGCAGGTCGCGCTCGGACACGGGGCTGGCGCCGTCGGTGCCGTGGCAGTGCGAGCAAACGTTGTTGAACAGCGTGCGGCCGGGAATGATGCCCTCGGTGGCCGCCGAGGCGGCCGGCGCGTTGGTGCGCGCGACCCACTTCGACGACACGCCCAGCCCCGCGGCCAGGTTCGCCGTGCGCGTGTCCGGCGCCACGCTGCGCGCCGACAGGGGCAGCGCCTTGCCGCGCGGGAAGCCGTACTTGCGCGCCAGTTCCTCGATCTGCGGCTGCAGCTCGCCCAGTGCCTTGTCGATGCGCGCGGCCAGTTCGTCCTGGCCCTTGCGCACGCCCACCGCGACCTGCCCGCCGAGGCCTTCGCCGCTCACCGGCGTCACCTGCCAGCGGCTGCCGTGCCGGCGCACGTTCTCGTAGCCCGCGTTGGGCCCCCAGAGGATCGCCGCGTCGACCTCGCCCTTCTCCAGCGCGGCCAGCGCCTCCTCGTGCTCGCGGAAGCTGGTGGTCGTATAGCCGTCGCGGCTGGCCAGCAGGATGTGCGGCGGCGAGCCGTGCAGCACGCCGATGCGCTTGCCCTGCAGGTCCGCGAGGCCGGAGACCTTCAGCCCCTGGGGCGCGACGATCGCGTAGCTCAGGTCGAGGAAGGGCCGGGTCTTGAGCAGCCCGCGCACGCGGTAATCCGCGTTGGCCGGCAGCGCGAAATACGCGTCGCAGCCATCCTGCAGGATGGTGTTGCGCAGCGCCTTGCGCTGGTTGTACGAGAGCCACCAGACGAACTCCGGCGACTCGCCCAGCTTCTGGCTCACGAGCCGGGCGAGCTCCACGTACAGGCCCTTCTCCGGACCTTCGGACTTGCTGAAAGGCAGGTTGTCGGGATCGGCGCAGATGCGCAGGGGACCGGCCTGGGCCCCGGTCGCGCCCAGGGCGGCGCAGGCCGCGAGGGTGCAGAGGACCCTTCGCGCGATACGGCGAATGCTCATGGCGAACTCCAGCGAAAAGGTGGGCGTCAGTTGAGGCTGAACACGAACAGCGTGCCGCCTTCGGGGCTCGCGGCCACCATCTTCTCGCCCAGCGGGCCGAAGAAGGCGGGGATCGACAGCGTGCGGCCGGAAACCACGGCCACGTACTGCTTGCCATCGAGCGTGTAGGTCATGGGCGCGGCGGTGATGCCGGAGCCGGTGTTGAACTTCCACAGCTCCTTGCCGGTCTTCGTGTCGAGTGCCTTGAACCAGCCGCGCAGGTCGCCGTGGAAGGCGAGGCCGCCGGCCGTGGACAGCATGCCGCCGCTGTAGAACAGGTCGTCCTTGTTGAACCACACGGTCTGCTGCTTGACCGGGTCCCAGGCCTTCACGCCGCCCATGTGGCCGCCCTGCCCCTGCTTGGCGAGGTCGAAGTTCACGCCCAGGTAGAACTGGCCGCGCTTGTAGTCCTGCTGGATGCCTTCCATGTCCATGCACAGGTTGATCGTCGGGATGTAGACGAGGCCCGTCTTCTGGTCATAGGACATCGGCATCCAGTTCTTGGCGCCGATCAGGTTCGGGCACACGTCCGAGGCCTTGCGCTTCATGCCGGGGCGCTTGACATTGCCGGGGGCCTCGATCGGCATGCCGGTCTTCATGTCGACGCCGGTCGCCCAGTTCACGCCGTCCACGAACTGCTTGGCCGACAGCAGCTTGCCGTTGGCGCGATCGAGCACGTAGAAGAAGCCGTTGCGGTTGGCCTGCATGATCACGGGCACCTTGCGGCCGTCGAACGGCAGGTCGGCGAACACCAGTTCGTTGACGCCGTCGTAGTCCCACGCGTCGTGCGGGGTGAACTGGTAGTGCCACTGGATCTGGCCGTTGTCGGGGTTGAGCGCCAGCACCGAAGCCGAATAGAGGTTGGTGTACGGCCCGATCTCCGAGCTGTCGTTGCCGCGCACGACGGCGGACCAGGGCGAGGGGTTGCTGGTGCCGTAGTAGACGAGGTTGAGCTTGGGGTCGTAGGAGCCGATGTGCCAGGCGACGGCGCCGCCGTACTTGCCGGAGTCGCCCTTCCAGGTCTCGCTGCCCTTCTCGCCGGCAGCGGGCACGGTGTGCGTGCGCCACAGTTCCTTGCCGGTGGCCGGGTCGAGGCCGACGAGCGCGCCGCGGGCGCCGTATTCGCCGCCGCCGAAACCGGTGATCACCACGTTCTTCGCCACGGTGGGCGGCGAGGTGATGACGGAGCCCTGGGTGTAGTCGACGACCTTGGTATCCCACAGTTCCTTGCCGGTCTTGGCGTCGAGCGCCACCACGTGGCCGTCGAGGCGGCCCACCAGCAGCTTGCCGTCGTGGTAGGCCGGGCCGCGGTTGTTGACGTCGCAGCAGGCGAACTGGTCGATGCCCTTGGGCACGTCGGGCGAGTACTGCCAGCGGATCTCGCCGGTCTTGGCATTCACCGCGAACACGTTCTTCGGCCCGAACGAGGAAGTGACGAACAGCGTGTCGCCGACCAGGATGGGCGTGGACTCCTGCGAGCGCAGGGTGCCGAGCTGCAGCGCCCAGGCCACCTTCAGGTTCTTCACGTTCGAGGTGTTGACCTGGGTGGAATTCGAAAAGCGTGTGTTGCCGGTGTCGCCACCGTAGACGGGCCAGTTCTGGGCGTGGGCGCTGCAGGCTGCGCCGAGCGCGAGCGCGAAGGCCGCGGAGCGGAAGTCGGGTTTCATCGGGGGTGTCTCCTGGGTGTCACTCGGGGAAGCGAGGACCGAAGTGTTGGAGACAGGCCCCGGGTAGCTCTTCAGGGTTACACCCTAGGGCGTCGTTTCATTCTCGATTTGAGACACGGCGGGCAGTTGCGTCTCAAATTAAGACACCTGTAGGGAAGCAGCAGGAAACAAAAGCGGACAGCCGGACGCAGAGGACGCGAAGGGTACGCAGAGGACGCAAAAAAGACAAAGCAAATTAGAAGGTTTTCTTTTGCGCCCTCTGCGTACCCTTTGCGTCCTCTGCGTCCGGCAGTTTGGTTTTTCCCCGGCAAGTCCGCTCACCGGTACTCGACAAGTTCCATCGTCAGCGTCCCCCCCGCGATGAACTTCGTCGGCGAGCGTTCCACGCGTTCGAGCTTGACCAGTCCCACGCCCGCGCAGTACCACTCGCGGGTGGTGAAGGGCACGCCGCGCACCGCGAACAGCTCGTCGACGTAGAGGTGGATCTCGCCCGTGCCGTCCACGCGCAGGCAGTCGGCGAAGCGCCCCGCCCGCGTCTCGACCGGTGCATCGAGCTGCGCGATGCGGTACTTCATGGGCAGGCTGCGGTAGCGCGCCAGGTGCCGCAGCTCGGGCGGGAATTCATTGCGCCGGCGCAGCACGTAGGTGGTGGTCTCGGCTTCCCATTGCGTGCCGATCGCATAGGGCTTCTTCAGCACGTAGCGGGAGGCGGCGTCGCTGCGCGGCGCGGGATCCAGCGGCCCCTGCATCGCGACGCGGTACACGCCCGTGTCGTCGCGCCGCAGCCAGTAGGCGACGCCCGTGCTGCTGGTGCGCTTCCAGGCGGTGCCGCCGGCGGCGTCGGAAGCGCCGCGGGCGCGCAGCACCAGCGACTCGGTCTGCGGGTCCGCCGCACCGTCGTCGTAGGTGGTGGTGAGCTGGTAGCGCCAGTGCCGCCCCTCCTCCAGCGGGAAGAACGGCTCCTGCGGGGTGCCGCCGCAAGCTGCGAGCAGCAGCAGCAGCGCGATGCCGGCCAGCGCGCGCATCACTTCTCCGGCAGCTGCGGGACCGGCAGGTCGCGGATGCGCACTTCCTGCTCGTCCGCGCCCGGCTGCAGCCAGCTCGCGAAGCCGCGGCCGCGGCCGCCGCGCGCTTCCGCCGTCCCCATCTGGCTGACGCCGTCGCGGCCCTTCTTCAGGCCCTCGTTGATCTGCTCGTGCAGCTTGCGGTCGTAGGCGAGGCGGTAGGCCCGCGGCTGCCGTTCCGCCACGCCGTCGTGCAGCGGACGCACCCACAGGTACAGCGCGCCCTTCTGGTTGGCGTTGGGTTCCTCCACCATCGCCGCGACCATCACGAAGCGCTCCGGCAGCGCGTCGGCGCTCGGCATGCCCAGCAGCGCATGGACCGCCTCGTGGCCGAAGAAGTACAGGACCGTGGCGCCGAGTGCGAGCCCGGCCTTCAGCCAGCGCGGCCAGGGCGACCACAGCAGCGCCAGCACGGCGATCAGCACGAGCGCGGCGTAGGCGAGGACGAGGGCGAGGGACATGCGGTTTTCAGATGCGCTTGACCAGCGCCTTGGGCATGGTGTTGATGTTCGTGGCGCCGCCGTCGGCCTGCACGGTGAAGCGCACCATCGTCACTTCCGTGCCCGGCCCCGCGAGCGTCTGCGTGCCGTGGAACACCACCTCGGCACGCGGATTCACCTTCACCACCGACACCGTCGCGGCCACGGGGCCGCCCGCGCCGGGCTCGGTCCGCTGGTTCTTGCTGCCGTCGTAGTAGTGCACGTTGACGACGTACTCGCCGGGCGCGATGCCGCGCAGCGTCACCACCTCCTGGTTGATCGGGTTCACGATGCGGCGGCCGTCCACGACGATGGTGTCGTTGGAGACGCCGCGGTCGTCGCGGTCCAGGTGCAGCAGGCCGGCCTCGCGCTGGCGGAACCAGACCACGTCGCCGTTCGGCCCCTGCACCCACGCATCGAGGTCGTTCGGGTCGTTGTCCGGCCAGGAGAGCGTGACGATGTATTCGGCCTTGGCCGGCACGTCGCCCGCCTTGGTCTTCTGCGGGTTCATCGCCAGCAGCGCGACGATGAAGCAGAACACGAAGGCGATGAGCATGTTGAACAACATGTCGTAGAACGGGTCGACCTCCGGCTCGCGGCTGGCGCGGCGGCTGCGGCGCATCTCACGCTCCCGTGGAGTGCCGCAGCCCCTGGCGCTGCGCCTGCGCCACCAGGTCGTCGGCGAAGCGGTCCAGGCGCGTGAGCTGCAGTCCGAGCAGGATGTTGCCGACCAGTCCGACCATCGTGGTCAGCAGCGCCACGCCCAGGCCCGTGGTCAGGGCCCGCAGCAGCTGCGCCGACTGCGCCGGATCGAAATTCTGGATGTTGCCGATTTCCAGCGCCAGCACCGAGAAGCCGATCACCTTGCCGAGCAGCCCGAGCTTGAGCTGGATGCCGTTGACCCACCACGCCGTGCCGTGCGGGCCGTGCGTGCGTTCCAGCAGCAGGTCCAGCGGGGCGGATTCGTCGCGCGGCGCCGCGGCGAGGTCGCGCCAGTACTCGGCGGCCCAGCCCTCCTCGCGCGATCGCATGGCGGCGTGCTGGCGGGCGAGCTCGCGCGCGCGCATGCCGCTCCACGCCGTGGACGCCGCGAAGATCACGATGATCACGAAGGTGATGCCCGTCGGGTCCGCGTGCAGCAGCAGTTGCCACACGCCGCGCACGCCGAGCAGCCAGGCGGCGAAGGCGAACATGCCGGCCAGCGTGAGCCACTCCAGCCAGAGCGGTTCCACCGGCACGCCTGCGGGCCGGGGCAGCGCGAGGGTTCTCATGGCGGGCCTCCTCCTTGCGGGCGGCGCGCGGCGCCGCGTTGCGGGTCGTAGCCCCACAGGGCCAGCGCGAAGAAGGCGACGGTGCAGCCCGCGGCCACCGCGAGGCTCAGGCCCAGCGCCTGCCCGTAGAGGGCGAAGCGCATCGCCTCCACCGCGTGGGTGAAGGGGTTGAACTGCGCGATGGCGTGCACGATCCACGCGCCCGATTCCTGCAGCTTCCACAGCGGATACAGCGCGGTGCTGAGGAAGAACATCGGGAAGATCACGAAGTTCATCGTGCCGGCAAAGTTCTCCAGCTGGCGCACGTACACCGAGAGCACGAGCCCGAGCGCGCCCAGCATCAGCGCCGCCAGCAGGAAGACCAGCAGCGCCAGCGGCACGTGGCGCCATTCCAGGTCGATGCGGAACACCCAGGCCGCCAGCAGGAAGGCGAGCATCTGCGCCATGGTGAGCGTGGCACCCCCGAGCAGCTTGCAGGCCAGGATCCACCAGCGCGGCAGGGGCGCCGTGAGCAGCAGCCGCATCACGCCCATCTCGCGGTCGTACACCATGGCGAGCGAACTCTGCATGCCGTTGAACAGCGCCACCATCCCGAGCAGGCCCGGCACCAGGTACACGCGGTACTCGATGTAGGTGTCGTAGGGCGGCGCGATCGCCACGCCGAACACGTTCTGGAAACCCGCGGCGAACACGAGCAGCCACAGCAGCGGCCGCACCAGCGCCGACATCAGCCGCCCCGGCTGCCGGGCGAAGCTTTGCAGCTCGCGGCCGGCCACCGCGCGCAAGGCCCGCAGCGCGTGCGCGGCCTTCACGAACGCCGCCCTCGCAACGGCACGAGCTGTCTTCGTAGGCTGGCGGTGGAGCGAAGCGAAACCCCAGCGATCCTTCCACTGCCAAGGGCGAAGCGCTGGGGTTCGCGCGGCTCACCTTCGGCGGCCGCCGGCCGCCCCAGCCTACGGGACCCACGCGCCGCAAGGGCGAAAAGTGCGCGCAGTGCGTCGGGCACGTTCATCCTGCCTTGCACCCGGTTTCGGGCGCGTCGTAGCCGAGCGTGTCGAGCGCGATGCGCGGGTGCAGGAAACCCTCCAGCGGCGCCATGTCGGCCACGCCGCCCCCGTGCGCCAGCAGCAGCGGCTGGCGCAGCTGCCCGTCCCAGCCGCGGAAGGTGAGGCGCTGGCCCTTGTAGCCGTCCACCGCCACCGCGCCCTGGCGCAGCGCCTGCACCTGCTGCGCGATGCCCGCCTTGACGTACGCACTGGCCACCTCCGCCGCGCAGCGCGCCGCCATCCAGGTGGCCCAGTCGTAGCCGGTCATCGTGCGGCTGGCGCGGCGCAGGAAGCGGCGCGTGAGCTGCGGCGCACCGTTGCGCTCGTGGAAGGGACTCCAGGCCTGGGCCACCAGCCCGTTGCTGCCCAGCACGGGCCGCGGCAGCACGGTGCGGTAAGGCACTTCCGAGGCGAACTCGCCCTGCGCATCGAGCACCACCACCGCGTCGTAGTCGCGGTCGGACGTGAGCAGGCGCACGTTGCCCAGGTCGCGCTCGCGCGGGTCGTTGGAAAGCTTGAAGGGACGTTCGGCGATCGGCCGCAAGGCGAAGCGCCTGGCGCTGCGCTGCCACGCGGCCTGCAGCAGGCGGTCGCCGGGCGTCGGGCCGACCAGCACCAGCGGCCGGTTCCACTTGCGCGCGACCAGCAGTTGCGCGATGGCGTCCATCTGCATCGCGTGGCTGGGAAGCGTGTGCAACAGGTTCGCGGCGCACTGCGCGGCGCGCAGCACGTCCTCCGGCGCGGCGGCATTGAACAGCATCACCTCCCTGCCCTTCGCCGCCGCGGTCACCGCGGCGACGCCGGCGGCCGGCAGCTCCAGCACCACGTGCTGCACGCCCTGCTGCAGCAGTTGCTGCAGCGACGCGGGCAAGGCAGCGCCGGTGGGGGCCTCCAGCGCAACGAGCTGCCCGCTGCTGCGGCCGGCCAGCTGCAGGGTGACGAGGCTGTCGTTCAAAGCGATCTGCGCGGCGGGCTCGGAGCGTCCGCCCGGCGCGTCGGGAAAGCCCCGCAGCAGCGTCTGCGGCGAATAGCGCTCGTCGTCGCCCTGCGTCAGCAGGCCCAGGCGGAACGGCGGCTGCGGCTGCGCGCGCAGGGGCAGGCAGGCCGCGGCGCCCGCGAGCAGCAGCGCGCGGCGCGAGGCACGGACCGTGCGCGTCCCCTCAGTCATCGATCACCACGCCGTACGGCACGCGGCCGACCTTCAGCGTCTTGATCCCCTTCATCGCCTCGGTGTCGACGATGGTGAGGTCGTCGGACAGGCCGTTGGCCACGTACAGGCGCTTGCCGTCGCGCGACACCGCCAGGCCCCACGCACGCTTGCCCACCAGGATGTAGCCCTTGACGTTGCGGGTGGCCACATCGACCACCGCGACGTGGTTCGCGCGGCCCAGGCCCACGTAGGCGGTCTTGCCGTCCGGTGCCAGCGCCATGCCGACCGGCGTGACGTCCTCGCGCCGCATGCCCTGGGGCAGGAAGTTGATGGTGGCCTGCACCGTGTGGTCGCTGGTGCGGATCACGCTCACGCTGCCATCGAGCTCGCTGCTCACCCACAGCTCGCCGGCGGGCATGAGCAGGAAGCGCCGCGGCCGCTTGCCGACCGGCACGTTCTTCACCACCTTGCGGGCCGCCGTGTCGATCACGTGCACCACGCTGGCCACCTCGGAGGTGACGTAGACCAGCTTGCCGTCCGCGCTGACCTTCACGCCCTCGGGCTCGCCGCCCACCTTGACCTCGAAGGCCTTCTTGCGGGTGGCGAGGTCGAAGGCGGTGAGCGCCGAGTCCTCCTCGTTGGAGACGTACATCATCTTGCCGTCGGGACTGAGGTCGAAGGCTTCCGGGTCCTCGCCGACATCGAGCTTGGCGACCGTCTTGCCGGTGGCGATGTCCCAGATCAGCACGCGATGCTCGTCGCTGCAGGCGATGTACAGCTGCGTGCGATCCGGCGTGAGCTGCATGTGCCGCGGCCGCTTGCACACGGCCGGCGAAGAGACGATCTCGGACTTCGCGGAGTCGATGATGGCGATGGCGTTGTCCTTCTCGGACGAGACGAAGATGCGGCCGGTGTCTTTGGCGTGCGCCGTGGCGGTGCAGGCAGATACGAAGACCAACAGCCGGACGCAGAGGACGCAAAGGGTACGCAGAGGACGCAAAGAAGACATCAAGGGAATTTCTTTTGCGCTCTCTGCGTACCCTTTGCGTCCTCTGCGTCCGGACTCCTTGCAGTTCTCGCTCTCAAGCAGCTTCAGCTTTCGCATTCTTGTCTCCTCCAGTGAGTTGCAGGAAGGCCGCCTGCAGCGTCGGCGCGGACTGGGCTTCGCGCAGGGCCGCGGCGGTGCCGTCGAAGCGCACCTTGCCCTTGTGCAGCACGATCACGCGCTGCGCGCGTTCGGCCTCGTCGACCAGGTGCGTGGCCCACAGCACGCCCAGGCCGCGTTCGGCGCGGGCCTGCAGCACTTCGTCGACGAGCTGGGCGCGCGAGGCCGGATCCAGGCCCACGGTGGCCTCGTCCATCAGCAGCAGGCGCGGCTCGTGCAACAGCGCCCGCACCAGTTCGACCTTGCGCCGGTTGCCGCCGGAGAGTTCGCGCGCCGGTTGCGCGGCCACCGGCGTGAGGCCGAAGCGCTCCAGCAGGGCGTCGATGCGCGGGCGCGAGATCGCACCCGGCAGGCCGTGCAGGTCGGCGTGGAACTTCAGGCTGGCCCGCACCGACAGGTTCAGGTCCAGCGCGGGCTGCTGGAACACCACCCCGAGCTGCGCCAGCGCGCGCACCGGGTCGCGCCGCATGTCGGCGCCCAGCACCTCGACGCTGCCGCTGTCGGCGACGAACAGGCCGGTGAGCAGCTGGAACAGCGTCGTCTTGCCGGCGCCGTTCGGCCCCAGCAGCGCCACCATCTCGCCGGCGCGCACCTGCAGCGACACGCCGTCCAGCGCCTGGGTGCGGCCATAGCGTTTGGAGACTTCGCGGCAGGCGAGGACGGGGGCGGCGGCGTCCACGTCACTCCGCATGCGAGGGCACGATGCCGAGGCGCGCGAGCAGCTGGCGCTCGCGCGCGGTCACGTCCTGCACGAAGCGGCCGTAGTCCGCGGTGTTCAGGTACTCGGGTTCCTGGTCGTACTTCGCGATTTCCTGCAGGTGGACCGGGTCGAACAGCGCGGTGCGGAAGGCATCGTGCAGCCTGCGGATGATGGCGCGGTCCACCGCGGCCGGCGCGCCGATGCCGTAGGGCGAGGTGTAGACCGCCTGCGGATGCCCCAGCTCGCGCAGCGTCGGCACCTGCGGCCAGCGCTTGCTGCGCTGCGCGTTGAAGGTGGCCAGCAGGCGCAGCTTGCCGGTCTCGACATAGGGGGCGAAGCCGGTGGAATTGACGCCCACCATCAGGGTCTTGGTGGCCACCGCCAGCATCTGGTCCGCCGTGCCCTTGTACGGCACGTGGATGTAGGTGACGCCCTCGCGCGAGAGCACGTCCTCCATCGCCAGGTGCGCGGTGCTGCCGATGCCGGTGGAGCCCACGGTGAGGCTGCCGGGGTGTTCCCGCCCCCAGGTCACCATCTCGCCGAAGGTCTGGAAGGGGCTGTCGGCCGGCACCACGATGCCGAAGGTGACGCCGGAGATCTGGATCACCGGCGTGATGTCGCGCAGCGGATCCCACGGCACCTTGCGCTGCAGCGGCGCGCGGTACAGCGTGAGGGGGAGCTGGCCGATCGTGTAGCCGTCCGGCGCGGCGGCGCGCAGCGCGGGGCCGACCAGCGTGCCGGCGGCGCCCGGCTTGTTGTCGATGACGATGCTCTGACCGAGCTGCTTGCCTGCCAGGTCGGCCAGGATGCGCATGGTGATGTCGGTCTGGCCGCCGGCGGGCCAGGGCACGATCAGCGTGATCGGCCGGGCGGGCCAGGCCGCCGGCTGCGCCAGCGCCAGGGCCGGACAGGCCACGAGGCTGGCGCAGGCGCCCAGCACGGTGCGCCGGCGCAGTGCGGCGCGGCGATGCTCATCATCCATGTCTGCCTCCCCTTGCCTTTAGCGCGCCAGCAGCAGCAGCGCGATGAGCACCACCACCCCGAACGCGATCCACACCCACAGCGGCATGCGCCGGCCCGCCGGCTCGCCCAGCGGCGACACCGGCAGCGGCGCGGCCGCGGCGGCCGCATACGCGTCGGGGTGGCGCCGCTGCATTTCCTCGTCGAAACGACGGAAGAAATCGTCGGCCATGGAACGGGCCACGCCGTCCACCAGCCGCTGGCCCACCTGGGCGATCTTGCCGCCCACCTGGGCCTTCGCGGTGTAGTTCAGCTCGCACCCCGCGCCTTCCGTGGGCGGCGCCAGGTTCACCTGCGCGCTGCCCTTGCCGAAGCCCGCCGCGCCGCCATTGCCCTCGAACGTGAGCGTGTAGCTGTTGGGCGCCATCACGTCCTGCAGGTGGATCCTGCCGGCGAAGCGCGCGGCCACCGGGCCGACCTTCACCCCCATGCCGATCGCGTACTGGTTGTCGCCCGCGGGTTCGACCTTGTCGCAGCCGGGGATGCAGACCTTGAGCACCTGCGGATCGTTCAGTGCATCCCAGGCCTGCTGCTGGGTCACGGCGAGGTGACGGGTGCCTTGCATTTCCATTGTTGTCGTTCTCTCCAGGTCCCTAGCGAGCGAGCAGCGCGGCGAGGCTCGCGGCGAGCTCTTCCAGCTTGCTCAGGTTGTGCACCGCGAGCATCCCGTGCGCATGCCGGTGCAGCACGGCCGCCCCGCGCGCGAGCGGAGCATAGCCCTCGAAGCGCAGCAGCGGGTTGAGCCACAGCAGCCGGCGGCAGCGGTGCGTCAGCCAGTCCAGTTCGCGTGCCAGGTCCTCCGGCTCGCCGGTATCGAGGCCGTCGCTGATGATCATCACCAGGCTGCGGCGCCCGACCAGCCGGCGTGCATGGCGTTGCCGCAGCGTGGCCAGCGATTCGCCCAGGCGCGTGCCGCCGGCGAAATCGTCGATCCTGGCGCTGGCGGCGGCCAGCATCGCGTCGGTGTCGCCGAGGCGGAAGGCCGGCGTGAGGTCGGTGAGGTGCGTGCCGAAGGCGAACACGTCGCGGCGGCGATGGGCGCGCGTGGCCGCATGCAGGAAGGCGAGCAGCAGGCGCGCGTAGCGTTCCATGGAGCCCGAGATGTCCACCAGCACCAGCAGCGGCAATGGTTCGCGGCTGCGCTGCATGCGCCGCAGCACCATCAGCTCGCCGCCGGTGTGGGCGGCGTGGCGCATCGTGCGCGCCCAGTGCAGCTGCTTGCCGCGCATGCCGGGCCGCATGCGGCGCATCTCGATCTCCGGCACCGGCATCGCGACATCGCGCGCGAGCCTCTCGACCAGGTGGAACTCGCTGGCGGACAGGGAGTTGAAGTCCGCATGCTTCAGGCGCGCCAGCGCGCTGGCCGTCATCGCGGCATCGAACTCCACTTCCTGGTCCGGCTTGCGCTCGGCACCGCCGAAGCGCTTCTGCGGCGACAGGGCCTCCGCCACGCGGGGGCGCCGCTGCGGCCTGGGCGCGCTCTTCTGCGAGGGCAGCATCTGCGCAAGCAGCTTGTGCGCCAGCTCCGGGTCGCGGAAATAGGCCTCGAACAGCTCGCGGAACACGGCGCGCTCCTGCTCGCGCGTCACCAGCACCGCCTCCATCGCCGCGCCGAGATCGCCCTTGTCGTCCACGCCGACCAGTTGCGCGGCCTCCTGCGCCAGCGCGATGCGCGCGCTGTCCACGCGCAGGCCGGCCCGGCGCAAGGCGCGGCCGAAGCCCGCGATGTTGTCCGCGAGCTTGCCGGTGCGTGCGTCGCCGAGGGTCGTCATGGGCGCACGCTGCCGCCTCAGGCCGGCTCGGCCTCGGGCTTGAGGAGCTCGGCCGCAAGTTCCTGCGTGAGCGCCGCCACGTCCTCGCGCTGCTTGAACAGGATGCCGGCGGTGTCGGTCACCACTTCCGGATCGAGCGTGAGCGTGTCCAGGGCGACCAGGGCCTTGGCCCATTCCACGCTCTCGGCGATGCCGGGCGCGCGCTGGAACGCATTGGCGAAGGGCTGGCTGCGCAACCGGCCGACGAACTGCGCGACCTGCCGCGAGAGCGCCTCGCTCGCCTCGGGCACGCGGGCGCGGACGATCGCCAGTTCGCGGTCGCGCTCCGGGTATTCCAGCCAGTGATAGAGGCAGCGGCGCTTCACCGCGTCGTTCAGCTCGCGCGTGCGGTTGCTGGTGAGGATGGTGACCGGCGTGGCACGGGCGCTGATGGTGCCGATCTCCGGGATGCTGACCTGGTACTCGCCCAGATACTCCAGCAGGAAGGCCTCGAAGGGTTCGTCGGCGCGGTCGACTTCGTCGATCAGCAGCACGGCGCCGGGCTCGGGGGCCTGCAGCGCCTGCAGCAGCGGCCGGCGGATCAGGTAGCGGTCCTGGTAGACCTCGCGCTCGATCTGTTCGGCGCTCTCGCGGCCTTCGGCGGCGCGCATGTGCAGCAGCTGCGCGGCGTAGTTCCACTCGTAGAGCGCCTCGCGCAGCTCCAGCCCGTCGTAGCACTGCAGGCGCAGCAGCGTGCGCTGCAGGGCCACGGCCAGCGACTTGGCCAGCTCCGTCTTGCCCACGCCGGGCTCGCCTTCGAGCAGCAGCGGGCGCTGCAGCTTGAGCGCCAGGAAGACGGCGGTGGCCAGGCGCCGCTCGGCGAAGTAGCCGGCGGCTTGCAGGGCGTCCTGGAGGGCGGCGATGGAGGGGAAGGGCGATGCGCTCATGGAGTTCTGGTATTGGCTCCCTCCCCCTCCGGGGGAGGGCTCGAGTGGGGGCACTCCTGCTGCCGATTCAGCGCGCGGAGCGCCCCCACCCCGACCCTCCCCCGGAGGGGGAGGGAGGGAATCGCCGTCAGCCGCCCATTTGCGCGACCGCGCGCTGCGTCAGCACGGAGATCAGGTTGGCCCGGTACTCCGCGCTGCCGTGCAGGTCGCCCGAGAGCGCGCCCGCGTCGATCTTCACCGCCGCAGCCGAGGCCTGCGTGAAGCTCTTGCCCAGCGCCTGCTCCAGCCCCTGGTGCCGGAACACGCCGCTGCCGCCGCCCGTGACCGCGACGCGCACGCCGCTGTCGGTCTGCGCGACCAGCACGCCGACCAGCGCGAAGCGCGAGGCGGGCTGCCGGAACTTCTGGTAGGCCGCGCGCTTCGGGATGGGGAAGCTCACCGCCGTGACCAGTTCGCCTTCGTTGAGCGCCGTGGTGAACAGGCCCTGGAAGAAGTCGTCGGCCGCGATCTTGCGCTGCGTGGTCTGCACCGTGGCGTTCAGCCCCAGCACCGCCGCGGGATAGTCCGCCGCCGGGTCGTTGTTGGCAACCGAGCCGCCGATGGTGCCCATGGCCCGCACCTGGCGGTCGCCGATGGTGCCCACGAGCTCCGCCAGCGCGGGGATGGCCGACTTGACGTCGGCACTGGCCGCGACGTCGGCATGCCGCGTCATCGCGCCGATCACGATGTTGTTGCCCTCGCGCCGGATGCCCGCCAGCTCGGGGATGCCGCCCAGGTCGACCAGCTGCTCGGGGTTCGCCAGCCGCAGCTTCATGGACGCCAGCAGGGTCTGGCCGCCGGCCAGCACCTTGACATTGCCGGCCTGCGCGGCGCGCTGCGCATCGGCCACCGAGGTGGGACGTTCGAAGGTGAATGTGTACATGGATCTTGTCTCCTTCGTGTTCGTTCAGGGCTTGGCGGCCTGGATGGCTTCCCACACGCGCCGCGGGGAGGCGGGCATGTCGAGGTCCTTCACGCCGAGGTCGCGCAGCGCATCGAGCACCGCGTTGATCACCGCCGGCGGCGAGCCGATGGCCCCCGCTTCGCCGCAGCCCTTGGTGCCCAGCGGGTTGTGCGTGCAGGGCGTGCAGACCGTGTCGAGCGTGAACTTCGGGAAGTCGTCGGCGCGCGGCATGGTGTAGTCCATGAAGGAGCCGGTCATCAGCTGGGCGGTCTCGCGGTCGTACACGCAGTTCTCCATCAGCGCCTGGCCGATACCCTGCACCAGCCCGCCGTGCACCTGGCCCTCGACGATCATCGGGTTGATGATGGTGCCGAAGTCGTCCACCGCCGTGAAGCGGTCCAGGCGCACGCGGCCGGTGGCGGGGTCGACTTCCACCTCGCAGATGTAGGTGCCGGCCGGGAAGGTGAAGTTGGTCGGGTCGTAGAACGCGGTCTCGTTCAGGCCCGGCTCCAGCTTGTCGAGCGGATAGTTGTGCGGCACGTAGGCCGTCAGCGCCACCTGGCCGAAGGTCACCTTCTTGTCGGTGCCCTTGACGCGGAACTCGCCGTCGGCGAATTCGACGTCGCCGTCGCCCGTCTCCATCAGGTGGGCCGCGATCTTCTTGGCCTTGGCCTCGATCTTGTCCAGCGCCTTCATGATCGCCGCGCCGCCGACCGAGATCGAGCGCGAGCCGTAGGTGCCCATGCCGAAGGGCACGCGGCCGGTATCGCCGTGCACCACGTCCACGTTCTCGACCGGGATGCCCAGGCGCGCCGCCACCACCTGCGCGAAGGTGGTCTCGTGGCCCTGCCCGTGGCTGTGCGAGCCGGTGAACACCGTGACGCTGCCGGTGGGATGCACGCGGATCTCGCCGCATTCGAACAGGCCGGCGCGCGCGCCGAGCGCGCCCGCGATGTTCGACGGCGCGATGCCGCAGGCCTCGATGTAGCTGCTGTAGCCCAGCCCGCGCTTGAGGCCCTTCGCCTCGCTGTCCTTGCGGCGCTGCTCGAAGCCCTTGACGTCGGCCAGCGCCTTGGCCTTGAACAGCGCGCCATGGTAGTCGCCGGTGTCGTACTGCAGCGCGACGGGCGTCTGGTACGGGAACTGGGTGATGTAGTTGCGTTCGCGGATCTCGTCCTGCGGCAGTCCCATCTCCCAGGCCGCGCGCGTGACGATGCGCTCCAGCAGGTAGGTGGCCTCGGGGCGGCCCGCGCCGCGGTACGCGTCGACCGGCGTGGTGTTGGTGAACCAGGCGTCCACTTCCACGTAGACCTGCGGCGTCGTGTACTGGCCGGCCAGCAGCGTCGCGTAGAGGATGGTCGGCACTGCGCTGGCGAAGGTGGAGAGGTACGCGCCCAGGTTGGCGTCGGTGTGCACCCGCAGCGCGAGGAACTTGCCCTGGCTGTCCAGCGCCAGTTCCGCGTGCGTCACGTGGTCGCGGCCGTGCGCGTCGGAGACGAAGGCCTCGCTGCGGTCGCAGGTCCACTTGATCGCGCAATTGAGCTGCTTGGACGCCCAAGTCAGCGCCACGTCCTCGGCGTACAGGTAGATCTTGGAGCCGAAGCCGCCGCCGACGTCCGGCGCGATCACGCGCACCTTGTGCTCGGGCAGGCCCAGCACGAAAGCCGTCATCAGCAGGCGTTCGACGTGCGGGTTCTGGTTGGCGACGTACAGCGTGTATTCGTCGCTGGCGCGGTTGAACGCGGCGACCACCGCGCGCGGCTCCATCGGGTTGGCCACCAGGCGGTTGTTGACGAGATCCAGCTTCGTGACGTGGTGCGCCTTGGCGAACACGGCATCGACCGCGTTCCTGTCGCCGATGGCCCACTTGTAGCAGCGGTTGTCGGGCGCGATGTCGTGCAGCGCGGTGCCCTTGGCGGCGTCGCGCACGTCCGCCACGGCGGGCAGCACGTCGTAGTCCACTTCGACCGCCTCGGCCGCATTGCGCGCCTGCTCCAGCGTGTCGGCCACGACCATGGCGACGTGGTCGCCCACGTAGCGCACCTTGCCCTGCGCCAGCACGGGGTGCGGCGGCTCCTTCATCGGCGTGCCGTCGGTGCTGGTGATCAGCCAGCCGCAGGGCAGGCCGTTCATCTTGCCGGCGACGTCCTGCCCGGTGAACACCCTGGCGACGCCCGGCATCCCAGCGGCGCGCGAGGTGTCGATGCCGCGGATGTTGGCATGCGCGTGCGGGGAGCGCACGAACACCGCGTAGCGCTGGTTCGGCAGGTTGATGTCGTCGGTGTACTGGCCGGAGCCCGTGAGGAAGCGGTAGTCCTCCTTGCGGCGGACCGCCTCGCCGATGTGCGGCAGCTTGGCGAAATCGGATGCACCCATGGCTTGTCTCCTTCTTGTCTGGACTGCGCTGCTCAGGCCTTGGATGCCATCGCCGCCTGGCCCTGCTGGACCGCCTTGACGATGTTCTGGTAGCCGGTGCAGCGGCACAGGTTGCCATCGAGCTGCTCGCGGATCTGTTCCTCGCTCGCGTTGGGGGTGTTCTTGCACAGGTCGAGCGCGCTCATCACCATGCCGGGCGTGCAGAAGCCGCACTGCAGGCCATGGCATTCCTTGAAGGCGGCCTGCATGGGGTGCATCGTTCCGTCGGCCTGGGCCAGGCCCTCGATGGTGGTGATCTCGGCGCCCGGATGCTGCAGTGCAAGGGTGTTGCAGGACTTGATGGCGCGGCCGTCGACGATGACGGTGCAGGCGCCGCACTGCGCCGTGTCGCAGCCGACGTGGGTGCCGGTCAAGCGCAGGTGTTCTCGGATCGCCGTGACCAGGAGGGTGTTCGGCGCGACGTCCAGTGACGCGGCCTTCCCGTTGACTTTGAATGAAACCAGCATGTAACTGTCTCCTGAGAAGGAACTCCGGGGATGGGCATTGTTGAATTGGGCATGGGGGCACTGGCTAGGCGAAACCCTAGGTTGGGTGGACACTGCAGCGAAATTCTCAATTTGGAACAGGCGCGGACAGGCTTGCGTCAGCGAGCCGCCGAACACTGTGCCCAGGAGACAAGGAGCGGCCCCCATGAACGTTCCAAGAACGACTGCGGCCCACGAGAGGCTGCAGCAGATCGAGCGCGCACGCCAGGCAGTGCTGGCCGAAGGGCGCTCCATGACCGATGTGATCGTCCAGGCGTGGTACGACAGCGCCTGGATCGAGCGCTCCTGGAACCGCTGCCTGCAAAGCGGCCAGCGCCCGGACGACCCCGTCGGCTTCGACGTCGTCGCGCCGCAGCACGCGCGGCGCGTGGAGGAAGCGAACCACACGCTGGCGGCGGCGGCGCGGCCGGTGCTCGAGCAGCTCGGCCGTGCGATCGCCAGCACGCGCTATTTCGCGATCCTCACCAACAAGGACGGCGTGGTGATCGACGCCCACGGCCCCATCGACGCCAGCGATCCGCGGGCCCAGGCCATCGCGCGCATCGGGGTGGACCTGTCCGAGCGCGCCGTCGGCACCACGGCGATCGGCGCGGCGCTGTCGGAGCTGCAGCCGGTGTGGCTGCACCGCGGCGAACATTTCTTCCAGGACACGAGCTGTTACAGCTGTGCCGGCGCGCCGCTGTTCGGGCCGGACGGCAAGTGCGTGGGCATGCTGGACCTGACCGGCATCGACGCCGCGGAGCGGCCCGAGCTGAAGCACCTGGTCGCGCAATCGGCGCGCAGCATCGAGAACGCGCTGACGCTCTCGCGCCCGCACAAGCTGGTGCTGCGCCTGAACTGGCCCGGCCGGCTGCTGGGCGACGACGACGACGGCATCGTCTGCCTCGACCGCGACGGCTGGGTGACGGGCAGCAACGGCGCCGCGCGCCAGATGCTCGCCGGCCTGGCCCACGTGGCCACCGGCGCCGTGCACTGCAGCGAGCTGTTCGCCCAGCCCTGGGAACCCCTGTACGACATCGCGCGGGCGAGCGAACACACGCCGGTGGAACTGCCCCTGTGGTCCGGCCTGCGGCTGTGCTGCCTGGCCCAGGCCGCGGGCGACCCGCGCGCCAGCGGCGGCTCGCGCCTGCCCCTGCGCGACATGGAGATCGCGCTGATCCGCAAGGCGGTGAACGACGCCCGCGGCAACGTGATGGAAGCCGCGCGCGCCCTGGGCATCAGCCGGGCGACGGTGTACCGGAAACTCTCGCAGAAGCCGCCGGCGCGTGACTGATTGCGTGTCCCCGCGCGGATGAGGGGAATGCGCCGGCGCGGCAAATCGTTCATGGTCCATATACTCCCCCCACCAGCTGGACCATGACGCACCTCCCCCGCGCCCTCGCCTTCGCCACCGCGATCCTCGCGGCCGGCATGCTCCACGCAGGGCAGGTCCGCGTGGCGGTGGCTGCCAACATGGCGGCGCCCCTGCAGAAGATCGCCGCCGACTTCGAGCGCGCCACCGGCCACGAAGTGGTGCCCGCGCTCGGTTCCACCGGCCGCTTCTACGCGCAGTTGCGCGGCGGCGCGCCCTTCGAGGTGCTGCTCGCCGCCGACGACGACATCCCCACGCGGCTGGAGCGCGAAGGCCTCGCCGTGCCGGGCAGCCGCTTCACCTACGCGGTGGGCCGCCTCGTGCTCTGGAGCCTCGACCCGCATGGGGTGGACCCGCAGGGCAACGTGCTCAAGCAGCTGCCGCGCGGCAAGCTCGCCATCGCCGATCCGCGCATCGCGCCCTACGGCGCGGCGGCCATGCAGACGCTCACGCACCTCGGCGTGCTCGCCGCCTGGCAGCCCGCCCTGGTGCAGGGCGAAAGCATCGGCCAGGCCTTCCAGTTCGTCGCCAGCGGCAATGCCTCCTACGGCTTCGTCGCGCTGTCGCAGGTGATGAGCGACGGCCGCATCGGCAGGGGCTCCGGCTGGATCGTCCCCGCGCACTACCACGCGCCGATCAAGCAGGACGTGGTGCTGCTCAATGGCGGGCGCACGAGCGCGGCCGCCCTCGCCTTCCTCGAGTACCTGAAGAGCGAGCCGGCCCGCGCGACGCTGCGCGGCTTCGGCTACGACGTCGGCAGGCACTGACCGACCCGGCGGATGCCCATCGCGCGCGAGGACCTGCAGGCGATCTGGCTCACGCTGAAGCTGGCGGGCTCGACGACCGTGCTGCTGCTGCTGCTGGCGGCCCCGCTCGCGTGGTGGCTCGCGCGCACCTCTTCGCGGCTGCGCGCGCCGGTCGCCGCGTTCGTCGCGCTGCCGCTGGTGCTGCCGCCGACGGTGCTCGGCTTCTACCTGCTCGTGGCCTTCGGCCCGCAGGGCTGGGGCGGGCAGTTCACGCAGGCCCTGGGGCTGGGGCTGCTGCCCTTCACCTTCGGCGGGCTGCTGCTCGGGTCCATCCTGTACTCGCTGCCGTTCGCGGTGCAGCCGCTGCAGGGCGCCTTCGAGGCGGTCGGCCGCCGGCCGCTGGAAGTGGCGGCGACCCTGCGCGCGGCGCCGCTGGACACCTTCTTCCACGTCGTGCTGCCGCTGGCGCGCGCCGGCATCGTGCAGGCCGCCGTGCTTACTTTCGCGCATACCGTGGGCGAATTCGGCGTGGTGCTGATGATCGGCGGCAACATCCCGCGGCAGACGCGCGTGGTCTCCACGCAGATCTACGGCCACGTCGAGGCGCTGGAATATGCGCAGGCGCACTGGCTCTCCGCCGGCATGGTGCTGTTCTCCTTCGCCGTGCTGCTGGCGCTGGCCCGCATGAACCGGCGCAGCACGCGCGTCGTGGGATGAGCCAGCCCATCGTCATCCGCACGGTGCTGGCGCGCGGCGGCTTCACGCTCGACGTGGACCTGGCCCTGCCCCCGCGCGGCATCACCGCGGTGTACGGCGCCTCGGGCTCGGGCAAGACGACCCTGCTGCGCTGCCTGGCCGGCCTCGAGCGGCCGCCGCAGGCCCGCATCGTGGTGCAGGGGCAGGTCTGGCAGGACAGCGGGGCCGGCGTCTTCCTGCCGCCCTGGCAGCGGCCCCTGGGCTACGTGTTCCAGGAACCCAGCCTGTTCGACCACCTGGACGTGCGCGGCAACCTCGCGTTCGCCCTCAAGCGCCGCGGCGGCGGCAGCGGCGGCTTCGACCTGCCCGCCCTGGCCTCGATGCTGGACATCGGCCACCTGCTGGCGCGCCGTCCCGACCAGCTTTCCGGCGGCGAGCGCCAGCGCGTTGCCATCGCCCGCGCGCTCGCCACCCAGCCCCGCATCCTGCTGCTGGACGAACCGCTGGCCGCGGTGGACGTGGCGCGCCGCAAGGAGATCCTGCCGTGGCTGGAGCGGCTGCGCGACGAACTGCACGTGCCGATGCTGTACGTGACGCACGCGGCCGACGAGGTCGCGCGGCTGGCGAGCCACCTCGTGGTGATGGAGTCGGGCCACTGCATCGCCGACGGTCCGCTGGCCGAGACGCTCGCGCGGGTGGACCTGCCGCTGCTGGCCGGCGAGGAGGCGGCCGCCCTGCTGGAAGGCGAGGTGGAGGAAGTCGACGCCCGCTGGCACCTCGCGCGGATCATGTTTGCCGGCGGCACGCTGTGGGTCAGCGACGCGGGCCTGAGCGCCGGGCGGCCCGTGCGGGTGCGCGTGCTGGCGCGCGACGTCAGCATCGTGCGCGAGCCGCCCCACGGCAGCAGCATCCAGAACGTGCTGCCCTGCCAGGTGCGGGCGATCGCGCCGGCGGGGCACCCGTCGCAGGTGACGGTGCAACTCGCCTGCGGGGCCTCGCTGCTGCTCGCGCGCGTCACGGCGCGGGCGGTGCACCAACTGAAGATCGAGGTGGGCGACCGCGTCTGGGCGCAGGTGAAGTCCGCGGCGCTGGTCGGCTGAAGGGTTTCAGGCCTCCCAGCCGCCGTCGTCGCCGCCGCCGGCGTCGTCCCAGCCGGGATCGCCGAAGTCCGCCAGGCCCTGCGGATCCTGCGCGGGCTCGAAGGCGCCGATGCCGGCGTCGCGGGCGAGCTCCGAATGGCTCTGGTCGTGGTGCGCCGGCGGCGCGTCGGCCGCATGGCTGCCCTGCCCTTCGGGGCCGTGCTCGAACATGCGGCGGCCGATTTCCTGCGCGGCGACGGCGCCGGCGCCCAGCGCGAGTCCCGCCGCCAGCCCGCCGGCGACCGACCCTCCGAGCCCGCCCGCGGGCGGCGGCAGGCCGCCTTGCTGCGGGACGCCGCGGCCCCAGGCCGGGTCGGGGCGGCCGAAGGCGTCGTCACGCGCGTACGGCGAGGGCGGCGGCGTTTCGGCCGGCCGGCGCCGCAGCAGCGACCAGATCACCGCGACGGCCACGGCCAGCAGCAACAGGAGGACGAGGGAGAAGAAGGTCATGGGGGCTCCGGCAATGAGCGCAATGTGGCTGCTCCGGCGCCGAAGTTCAAGGGGGCCGCTTTCCGCTGCCGGGCTTTGTCCGCGATACTTCCGCGACCCATGGCCGCCGCCCGCCTGCTCCTGCCGCTGCTGCTCGCGCTCGCGGGCCTGGGCATGCCCGCGCGGGCGGCCGAGCCGGTCGTGGTGGGCTCCAAGCGCTTCACCGAAAGCTACATCCTCGGCGAGATCGTCCGCCAGGCCTTGGTGGCCGGCGGCGTGGCGGCGGTGCACAAGCAGGGCCTGGGCAACACCGCGGTGATGGAACAGGCGCTGGCTGCGGGCGGCATCGACGTCTATCCCGAATACACCGGCACCATCGTGCGCGAGCTGCTCAAGCAGGAGGGCTCGCCCTCGCTCGCGCAGTTGAACGCGGCCCTCGCGCCGCGCGGGCTGAAGGTGGGCGTGCCGCTGGGCTTCAACAACAGCTACGCGCTCGCGATGCGCGAGGACGACGCGCAGCGCCTGGGCATCGCCACGATCTCGGACCTGGCGCGCACGCAGACCCCGCTGCGCCTGGGCCTGTCGCACGAGTTCATGGTCCGCGCCGACGGCTGGAGCGCGCTGCAGCGCGCCTACGGCCTGCGCCTGGCGACCGGCAGCGGCCTCGACCACGGCCTCGCCTACCAGGCGCTGGCGGCGAAGCAGGTGGATGTGGTCGACGCCTACACGACCGATGCGCAGATCGCGCGGCTGAAGCTGCGCGTGCTGCGCGACGACCGCAACTTCTTCCCCCGCTACGACGCGCTGCTGCTGATGCGCGCTACGGTCGACGAGCGTCCGCTGGCGGCGCTCGCCGGCCGCATCGACGACGAGGCCATGCGCGCCATGAACGGGGCGGTGGAGATCGACGGCCGATCCTTCGAGGCGGTGGCGCGCGAGTTCCTGGCGCGCGGGCAGCCGGCTGGCAACACCCCTGCGGCCGCGGCGCACGGCCAAGGCTTCGTCGAGCGCCTGTTCGCGCCCGACCTGCCGCGCCTGCTGCGCGAACACCTGGTGCTGGTGTTCGCCTCGCTGGCGATCGCGGTCGCCGTCGGTGTCCCGCTGGGGGTGCTGGCGCACCGCCATCCGCGCTGGTCCGGCACGCTGATGGGGCTGGTGGGCGTGGTGCAGACCGTGCCTTCGCTGGCGCTGCTCGCCTTCCTGATCGCCATCGTCGGCACGATCGGCTTCGTGCCCGCGCTGCTCGCCCTGTTCGTCTATGCGCTGCTGCCGATCGTGCGCAACACGCACGCGGGGCTGGCCTCCGTGCCCGTCGCCATGCGGCAGGCGGCCCTGGCGCTGGGACTGCGCGGCGCCCAGGTGCTGCGCAGCATCGAGCTGCCGCTGGCCGCGCCCACCATCTTCGCCGGCATCAAGACGGCAGCCGTCCTGAACGTGGGCCTGGCGACGGTGGCGACCTTCATCGGCGCGGGCGGGCTCGGCGAGCGCATCGTCGCGGGACTGGCCGTGAACGACACCGCTTTCATGCTGGCGGGAGCGGTGCCCGCCGCGGTGCTGGCCCTGCTCACGCAGTGGGTCTTCGATGGCATCGAGCGCTGGCTGCGGCGCTCGCGGGCCTAGCGCCGGGTTGGCGCACGGAGCGAGAGCGCCGGCGCATTGCCCTGGCAAAAACCAAAGACCGAACGCAGAGGGCGCAGAAGTTACGCAGAGGACGCAGAAAAGACAAGAAAACTTGAAAGGATTTCTTCTGCGTCCTCTGCGTAACCTCTGCGCCCTCTGCGTTCGGCTGTCAGGTTTTGGCTTCTTCCTTCCTCCAGTACGCATACCCCCACGCCGTCGTGAACCCACGGCCGGCATAGAGCGAGCGCGCCCGCGCATTGCCCTCTTCCACCTGCAGGAAGCAGCGCTGCACGCCACGTTCCTGCGCGCGGCGCGCGAGCGCGGACAGCACCGCACCGGCGAGGCCGCGGCCGCGGTGCGCCGGCAGCGTGCGCATGCCGTGCACGCCGCACCAGCCGTGGCTGAAGCACGCGGCGCCGACGGCGATCGTGCGGCCCTGCTCGCGCACGCTGGCGAACACCGAATCGGCACCCCGGCGCAGGATCGCCAGGCGGCTCGCGCCATCCACCGGATCGAAACCCTCGCCCAGGAACACCTGTTCCCAGTCGGGCGCCGCGGTCGGCGCGAGCTGGACGTCAACCGCGGGCGGCATGCCGCCGGCGAGTTCGCCCACCCGCCCGGCCTGCACCAGCGTCGGCTTGGTGCGGACGTAGCCGGCTGCGCCCAGCTGCGAACGGAATGCATCGAAGGCCGGCAGCTCGGGCACGCGCAGCACCGTCGCCAGGCCCTGCGCCGCATAGCGCTCCTCGAGGCCGGCCAGCGTTCGCGCAGCAGGCGCTTCGTGGCGCAAGGGCGTGGCACTGTGGCAGCGGCCCACGGTGCCGGCGTCGAAGGCCAGCAGCCAGTCGTTCCAGGTCTCCTGGCCGCGCGGCGGCACCGCCGCCAGCGTCGCGCGCTCGATCGCTTCGATGTCGTGCATTTCAGGTGCGGCGGGACAGCTCGCATTCCAGCGCGGCCCGGTCCCAGTGGCCGCGTTCCGCCGCGGCCTCGTAGGTGGACTGCAGGAAGGCGAGCAGGACCGCATCGGGATCCGCCGCCTCGCGCACGGCGTCGTAGGGCAGGATGAACTCGTGCAGCTCCTGGCTGTAGAACGCGCCTTGCGGCAACGCCGCCCACTGCGCGAAACCTTCCGGCTCGGGGTATGCGTACGCGTAGAAGGCCGGGTACCCGAGCCCGGGCCCGGCCCAGAAGCCGCAGCTGCTCACCTCGTGCGAGTAGGCCTCGCGCATCACCCAGTCGGCCACGTGCGGTGCGCCGCCCGGATGCGGCGGCGCCGTGCGGCCGGAAAAGCGCGTCACCGCGAGGTCCATGGCGCCCCAGAAGAAATGCACCGGACTGCACTTGCCGGCGAAACGCGCACGGAACACGCGCAGCACGCGGTCGGCCTGCAGCAGGATGCGCCACCAGCGCCGCACCGCCTCCCCGTCGTAGGGGCGCGGCTCGATGTCCTGCTCGAAAGGCACGGCACCGGCGATCTCGCAAGGCTGCGTGCGGATCTCGCAGGGAATGCCCAGCGACCCAAGGGCCTCGCGCACGCCGGCATGGAACTGCGCCACCGATTGCGCCTGCAGGGGGACGGCGGCCGTGGACCCGTCGCTCACCGAGAGCGCCAGCCTGTGCGCAACAAAATCGAATTCCGCCTGCCAGAAGCGCTCGCCGCAAGCCAGCGGGCCGCTCGTGATGCCGCGCGCCGTGAGTGCCAGCGCGACATGCCAGGAGTGGTTGGTCCAGGGCGTGGCCGCGAGCCGCAGCTTGCCCACCACCTGCATCCAGCGGTGCAGGCCAGCGTGCGTGCCCTCCCATTCGGCCAGGGGGAGCGGGGGCCAGGCGTCGCGTGAAAGGCTCATGCGGTTCTCCGGGAGTTCAGGCCGGCAACGGCAGGACGACGTCGACGGCCAGCCCCGGCTGCGCGTTGCGCAGTTCGAGCCGGCCGCCATGGGCCTGCGCCACCATCTTGCACAGGTAGAGCCCCAGCCCCACGCCGCCGGTGGCGCGCTCGCGCGCGGCGTCCGGGCGGAAGAAGGGTTCGGCCAGGTGCGGCAGCACGGCCTCGTCGACGCCGGGGCCGAAGTCGCGCACGGTGAGGACGATCCCGCCCTCGCGCGCGGCCAGCCGCAGCTGCGGACGCCGCGCGGCATCGCCGTGCCGCAGCGCGTTGTCGACGAGGTTGCGCGCGAGCAGGCGCATGCGCGCGCGGTCCAGCGGCAGCAGCGGCAGTGCGGCATCGGTTTCGAGGTCGACGGCCGCATCCTGCAACACTTCGCGCAGCAGCGCCGCCAGGTCGGTGGGCTCGCGGTGCAGGGCCGCGTGTCCCTGGCCGAGCCGCTCGCTCTCCAGCAGGTCGGTCACCAGGTCCGCCATCTCCTGCAGCTCCCGCAGCAGCGCCGCGCGGCGCGTGCCGGCCTCGCCCTGCTCCGGCAGCAGCTCGGTGTGCAGGCGCGCGCGCGTGAGCGGGCTGCGCAGCTCGTGGCTGATCGCGAGCAGCAGCGCCCGCTTGGCTTCCAGCATCTGGTGGATGCTGGAGGCCATGGTGTTGACGTCGGCAGCGAGGTCGCCCAGCTCGTCGCGCCGGCGGATCGGGATCGGCGCGTCGAAGGTGCCGCGGCCGAAGCGCTGCGCGCCCGCGCGGATGTCGTCCAGCGGCCGCAGCAGGCGGCGCACCGCGTGGTAGGCCACCGCGGTCAGCAGCAGCACCGCGGCCAGCGTGAACCAGCCGATGCGGCGCGGCCGCTCCTGCCAGGGCCGCAGGCTCAGGCCGAAGCTGATGCGATGGCCGTCGACCGTGCTGCGGGCCACGAGGCTGTCCTCCTGCCCGGCCCACGCCCCATGACGGTCGGCACCGGGGTGGCTGCGCCAGTGCACGAGGGGCCCATCGATGGCGATCGTGACCGGCAGCTTGGCCGCCAGCGCCTGCGCCCGCTCCACGCTGGGCGGCGAGCCGATCTCCGCCGCCAGCCGGTCGACGTAGTCGCCCAGCAGCGGCCGCACGGCGCCGCGCCAGCCGGTGCCCAGCGCCGCCTGCATGCCGGCGAGGAAGGCCGCCGTGATGCCCAGCGCCAGCAGCAGGAACAGCAGGACGAGACGCGCGCGCAGCGAGTGCTGCAGGCGCCAGTGCGCACGGCGATGCCAGCCGCGGGCGGGCCCGGCCGGCAGTACCGCGGCCTCAGGCATGGGCAGGTCCTTGCGCGGACCGCAGCGCCAGCGCATAGCCGGCGTTGCGCAGCGTCCGGATCGGGTCCAGCGGCTCCAGCTTGCGCCGCAGGCGGCTGACCAGGATGTCGACGGCCCGCGTGTAGAGGTCGGCCTCGTGGCCGCGCAGCAGGTTGAGGATCTCGTCGCGGCCGAACACGCGGCCCGGCTGGCGGGCCAGCAGCAGCAGCAGCTCGAACTCGGTACTGGTCAGCTCCACCGCCTCGCCCTGGCGCTGCACCGTGCGCGTGACCGGGTCGATGACCAGGCCGTCGAAATGCAGGCAGCCGTCGCTCGCGCGCGGCGTGCGCCGCCGCAGCACCGTCTGCAGGCGGGCGACCAGCTCGCGCGGCTCGAAGGGCTTGGGCAGGTAGTCGTCGGCCCCGAGCTCCAGGCCGACGACGCGGTCCATCACCTCGCCGCGGGCGGTGAGCATGACGATCGGGATGTCGCTTTCGGCCCGGATCGCGCGGCACAGCGCGAAGCCGTCCTGCTCCGGCAGCATCACGTCGAGGATCGCGGCATCGAAGCGCTGCTGCCGCAGCAGCGCCAGCCCCGCGCTGGGACGCAGGGCCTGCACCAGCGCGAAGCCGAAGCGCTCGAAGTACGCGGCCAGCGGCTCGCCCAGCGCCTGGTCGTCGTCGATCAGCAGGATGCGGGGCATGCGGCCATTGTCACGCGGCCTCAGCCCCGGCGCCACCAGCCGCGGCGGTGCTGCAGGAATTCGCGCACCTTGCCCTGCTGGCGCGCGTCGAGGCTGTCGAAGAAATCGCCGAAGGCCGCGATCACCTCGGGGCTGCGCGTCTCGATCGCGGCCGTGGCCTTGTGCAGCAGGGCCTGGGCGCCGGCGCGGTCGAACTTGTCGCCGGCCACCAGCCCCTGGAACTGCGCCCGCGCATCCGGCTGGCCCGCCCAGGCCGCCCGCTGCGCCTGCAGCTTCTCCACCAGCACGGCGAGCTTCGCCTTCTGCGCCTCGTCCAGCTCGAGGCGGGAAGCGACGCGGTCGACCACGTGGGCGCGGTGCCGCGCCTGCTCCTCGGGGCTGGCACTCCAGCCGGCGTGGTCGCGGTAGTGGCCGCAGCCGCTCAGCGCGCCCAGGGTGAGAACGGCGAACAGGCCGGCGAGGCCGCGGCGGATCCAGGGTTTCATGCTTGCTCCTTGCAGCGATGGACAGGAGCACGACGATGCCTGCCGCGCGCGGGCCGGTCATCGCCCCGCGGTCTCGTTTCTTTTCGTTTTGTTTCAGCCGCCCGCCGGTGGGCGCGCGCGTCAGGCCGCGCGGCGCGTCACCGTGTACCCGAGCTGGTCCAGCGCAAGTTGCAGCGCGTCGGCCAGGGTGCCTTTCGAGGCCACCCCGTGCAGGTCGATGCCCAGGTGCACGATCGTCTGCGCGATCTGCGGCCGGATGCCGCTGATGATGCACTCCGCACCCATGAGGCGGATCGCGCTCACGGTCTTGAGCAGGTGCTGCGCCACCAGCGTGTCGACCGTCGGCACGCCGGTGATGTCGATGATCGCCAGCTTCGCGCCGGTGTCCACGATGCGCTGCAGCAGCGTCTCCATGACGACCTGCGTCCGGTTCGAGTCGAGCGTGCCGATCATGGGCACCGCCAGCACGCCCTCGAACAGCTTGATCACGGGGGTGGAGAGTTCCAGCAGGTCGGTCTGCTGGCGCTGGATCAGGTCTTCGCGGGTGCGCTGGTAGGTCGAGACCGTCCACTGCGCCATGCTGTCGACCAGGGTGGAGATCGAGCGCACGGCGGCCATCTGGCCCTCCTGCCGCCCGCCCAGCGCTTTCTCGATGCCGGAGAACAGCGGGCGCTTCAAGGCCAGTACGAAGAAGCTGGTGTCGCCGGCGGACTGGCCCTGCGCGGCCCGCGAGCCGGAGAGCGCCTCCAGCACATCGCGCAGGCCGGCCCACGGCATGGAATCGAAACTGCCCGGTTCGCCGCCTGCCGCGAGGCAGCGGCTGAGCGCCCCCAGGGCTTGCTCGGCTTCGCCCCGCATGGCGCGGCGCGCGCCATCGCTCAGGCGGATCGAAGCGCCTCCGGCCTCCTGCACCCATTGCGTCAGCACCTCGTCTTCGCGCCCGGCGATGAGCCCGAGCACGAACCGCGTTTCCTCATTCATGGTGGCGCCGATCCGGAGTTGAGGCCCATTATGGTCTGTCCGCCTGCCTCGCCGTGGCTGGGCCGGGAACCGGCGCCCTCGCGTCCCGCAGCGGCGGGGCATTGCGGTTACAGTGGGGAGCCGAAGCTCAGACGCCCTCGCGCGCGCCATGTCCAGTCCCATCCTGAGCCTTCGCCTGTCCGAGTTCGAGCTTGCCGGCGTCCGCACCTGTTCGCGCGAGGCGGCCAAGCTCGTCGGGCTCGAGGGCCTGCAGCAGACACGCCTCGCCACGGCCGTCTCCGAGATCGCGCGCAACGCGTTGCAGCATGCGCGCGGCGGCTCCGTGGAGTTCTTCGTCGAGCCGTCGGCGCCCCCGGACCAGGGGCAGTGCCTGGTCGCCCAGGTGAGCGACGAAGGGCCGGGCATCGCGGACATCCAGGCCGCGTTAAGCGGCCAGGTCCTGGCCAACGGCCGCATCTCCAGCGGCATCCCGGGCAGCCGCCGGCTGGTCGACCGCCTGGACATCCGGTCCTCGCCCCCCGGAGGCACCGTCGTGCGCCTGGAGACGGACCTGCCGCGCGGCGCCCGGCCCCTGTCGCCGCGCGACATCGAGGAGCTCGCCGCGGAACTGCGGCGCCGCCGCCCGGTGTCGGCCGTGCAGGAGCTGCAGCAGCAGAACCGCGAGCTGCTGCGCATCCACCAGGAACTGCAGCGCAAGCAGGCGGCGCTCGAACAGGCCGACGACCGCAAGAACCAGTTCGTCAAGACCCTGGTGCACGAACTGCGCAGCCCGCTCTCGACCCTGGAGCTGACCCTCACCATCCTGCGGCGCCGGCCCGACCTCGGCGCCGAGGAACTGCTCAGGCGCTGCGACGTGATGGGCCGCCAGACGAAGCAGCTCACCAGGCTGGTGGAAGAACTGATGGACGTCGCGCGCGTGAGCCAGGGCAAGGCGGACCTGCACAAGCAGCCTTCGGAACTCAACGCGCTGGTCGCCGAGGCGGTGGAGATGACGGGGGGCGCGATCGCGGCCAAGGCGCACGACATGGAGCTGCACCTGCACCCCGAGCCCCTGTGGATCAGCGCGGACCGCTCGCGGCTGACGCAGGTGGTGTGCAACCTGATCCAGAACTCGGCGCGCTACACGCCGCGCAATGGCCGCATCGCGGTCGACGTGCTGCGCAGCGAGGGCCAGGCCGTGGTGCGGGTGATCGACAACGGCGTGGGCATCCCGGGCGAGTTCCTGCCGCACGTGTTCGACCTGTTCGTGCAGGGCGACACCCGGCCGCCGGGCATGGAAGGGGGCCTGGGCATCGGGCTGACCCTGGTGCACCACCTGGTGGCCAGCCATGGCGGCGACGTCAGCGTCGCGAGCGCGGGGCTCGACCGGGGCAGCACGTTCACGGTGCGCCTGCCGCTGATCGCGCAACCGGCGACGGCCTGAATCGCGAAGGGACCCGCCGGGCGTGTTCCCGGCGTCGACCTCAGTTCGAGGTGCCCGCGTTCGGGAAGAACAGCTGCTCGCCGTTGATGCGATAGCTGGCGATCGCCTGCTGGCCCGCCGGCGAGGTGACCCAGGCTATGAACTTCTGCGCCTCGGCGGCCTTCACGTGCGGGAATTTCCGCGGGCTCACGAGCATCACGCCGTACTGGTTGAACAGGCGCCGGTCGCCTTCCACCAGGACCGCGAGATCGCCCCGGTTCCTGAAACTGAGCCAGGTGCCGCGGTCGGCCAGCACGTACCCGTTGCTCGACGCGGCCATGTTCAGCGCCGGCCCCATGCCGCAGCCGCATTCCTTGTAGCCGCTGCCGCGGCTCGCCAGGCCCGCCTGCGACCAGAAGCGCTTTTCGGCGGCATCGGTGCCGCTCTTGTCGCCGCGCGAGATGAAGGGCGCATTGGCGGCGGCGAGCTTCTTCAGCGCCCCGACGATGTCGCTGCCCTTCACGCCGGCGGGATCGGCCCTCGGGCCCACCAGCACGAAGTCGTTGTACATGACCGGGTAGCGCTGCGGCGCGTAGCCGTCGGCCACGTACTTCTCCTCCGCGACGCGGTCGTGCACGAACAGCACGTCGGCGTCGCCGCGCCGGGCCATGTCGATCGCCTGCCCGGTGCCGACGGCGACCACCTTCACGGTGATGCCGGTGGCCTGCGCGAATGCGGGCAGCAGGTGCGAGAACAGGCCCGACTGCTCGGTGGAAGTCGTCGAGGCCATCACCAGCGTCGATTGCGCCCAGGCGCCGCCGGCGGCGGCGGCAAGGGCGAAGACGCACAGCAGGCGGCGCGTGCAGGTCATCCCCATTCTCCTTTGACGAACAGTTCGGCCTCGCGCGAGGTTTCTCCCAGCGGGCCGTTGAAAAAGGCGTGGACCGGCAGGTCCGCCAGCACGCGGCCCTGCTCCAGGTAGACCACGCGGGTGGCCAGGCGCTTGACCTGCCCCAGGTTGTGGCTGGCGAAGACCAGCGTCATGCCGGCATGCGCGAAGTCCTCCATCAGCGCCTCGACCTCGCGCTTGGCGTGCGGATCGAGGCTGGCCGTGGGTTCGTCGAGCAGCAGCACGTCGGGCTTCAGGCTCCAGGCGCGCGCGAGCGCCAGGCGCTGCAGCTGGCCGCCGGAGAGCGTGCGTGCGTTGCGCAGCGCCACGCCGGCGAGGCCCACGCGGCCCAGCGCCAGCCGGGCCTGCTCCTGCGCGGCGCGCCAGCGCGTGCCGCGCAGCCAGGTCGCCAGCGCCACGTTGAACAGCACCGAGGCGCGCAGCGCGAAGGGCCGCTGGAACACCATGGACTGGCGCAGGCGCACGTCGCGCACGATCGAGCCGGCGCAAGGGCGCAGGATGCCGTCCAGCACGCGCAGCAGCGTGCTCTTGCCGCAGCCGTTGGTGCCGATCAGGGCCACCCGCTCGCCCGGCGCGATGCGCAGGTCCACGCCGCGCAGGGCCCGCACCGCGCCGTAGTTCAGGTCCACGCCCTTCAGCTGGATCCAGCCGGACATCAGGCCGCCCCCGCCAGCACCACGCCTTCGGCATGCGCGCCGCGCCAGCGCGTGACGAGCGCGATGGCGGCATTGAGCCCCAGCACCACGGTGAGCAGGACCAGGCCCAGGGCGAGCGCCAGCGGCAGGTCGCCCTTGCTGGTCTCCAGCGCGATCGCCGTGGTCATCACGCGGGTGAAGCCTTCGATGTTGCCGCCGACGATCATCACCGCGCCCACTTCCGAGATCGCGCGGCCGAAGCAGGCGAGCAGCACCGTCACCAGCGCATAGCGCTCGTCGAAGGCAAGCAGCAGGCTGCGCAGCGCCCCGCCCGCTCCGAGCGACTGCAGCTGCTCGCCGTTGGCACGCTCGGCGTCCTCCACCACCTGGCGCGTCAACGCCGTGCACACCGGCAAGACCAGCAGCACCTGCGCGACGACCATCGCCTTGAACGAGAACAGCCAGCCGAGGAAGCCCAGCGGCCCGCTGCGCGAAAGCAGCAGGTACACGACGAGGCCGACCACCACCGAGGGCACGGCCAGGAAGGTGTTCAGCACGGTCACCACCGCGCCGCGCGCGGGGAAGCGGGCCACGCCGAGCCAGGCGCCCAGCACGAGGCCGAAGGCACAGGCGATGAGGCAGGCCACGCCGCTGACCGCCAGTGAACGCGCGACGATCGCGAACAACGCCGCGTCGCCAGCCGCGACGAGCTGGAGGGCCCGCGCGAGGCTCTCCTGGAAGGTGTTCATGGGCCGCGATGCTAAGGCCTCGCGGCCGCCGGCGCCCTCGGGTGTTGCGAGTTATGAAGGCACGTGCATAGCGAGCGCGGCGCGCGGCGTGGCGGCGGCCGGCAGGCCTCCTCCATACTCGGGGCATGGACAAGGTGGAACTGCGCTACGACTTCGCCGCGCGGCGGCAGGACGGCTGGGTGCGCAACGCCCTGATGGACCTGTTGCACGCGGTGCAGGAGCAGGGGTCCATCTCCGGCGCCGCGCGCGTCCTCGGCCTGTCGTACCGCCATGTGTGGGGCGAGCTGCGGCGCTGGGAGGCGCAGCTCGCGCATCCGCTGATCGTGTGGGAGAAGGGGCAGCGCGCGCGCCTGGCGCCCTTCGGCGAGAAGCTGCTGTGGGCCGAGCGTCAGGCGCAGGCGCGGCTGGCGCCGCAGATCGAGGCGCTGCACGCCGAACTGGAGCGCGCGTTCGCCGTGGCGTTCGACGACGCCGCGCAGGTGCTCACGCTGTTCGCGAGCCACGACGACGGGCTGTCGCTGCTGCGCGGCTTCGCGGCGAACCAGGCGCGGCTGCACCTGGACGTGCGCTTTTGCGGCAGCGTCGACGCGATCACGGCGCTCAACGCCGGCCGCTGCACGCTCGCCGGCTTCCACAGCTCGCAGCAGCCGGGGCTGGGCAGCGTGACGCAGCGCACCTACCAGCCGCTGCTGCAGACCGGTCGCCACAAGCTGATCGGCTTTGCCGAGCGCAGCCAGGGGCTGATGGTCGCGGCCGGCAATCCGCTGCACCTGGCGTCGCTGGCCGACGTGGCGCGGCGGCGCGCGCGTTTCGTCAACCGGCCGCTGGGCAGCGGCACGCGGCTGCTGTACGAGGAACTGCTCGCGCGGGAGCAGCTGGGGCGCTCGGACCTGGCGGGGGACGGGCGCGAGGAGCCTTCGCATGCCGCGGTGGCGCAGGCGATCGCTTCGGGCAGCGCGGACGCGGGGCTGGGCATCGAGGCGGCCGCGCGCGTGCGGGGGCTGGACTTCGTGCCGCTGCTGCAGGAACGCTACTACCTCGTGTGCCTGAAGGAGGCGCTGGAGGAGCCGCCGATCGCGACGCTGCGGCGGCTGCTGAAAAGCGAGGCGTGGCAGCGGGAGCTGGCGGGCCTGCCCGGTTATGCGAAGTGGAGGTGCGGCGAGGTGCTGAGCCTGAAGGGGGAGTTGCCCTGGTGGGACCTGCCGCCGAAGAGGCGCGGGGGATGAAAGGCGCCCTCACCCCGGCCCTCTCCCGCAGGCGGGAGAGGGAGGAAGGCGGGCCCAACTTGCGGAGAGAGGCAGTTTCGTAGGCTGGTGCTGAGCCGCGAAGCGCCCGAAGCCCAGCGATGGGGAGTGCCCCCACCCCTGCCCTCCCCCGGAGGGGGAGGGAGGAAGGCAAGGTCAGAGGGACGCAGTGCGGAAGCCGACGAAGGCGTCGTCGCGCCCGGGCAGCGCCCACCACCTCGCGCGCGGATGCTTCATCCGCGCGCGCGCAGCGAACGAGGCGCCGCGCTGCACCCGCGCGATGCCGAACACCGGCTGCGCATCCAGTTCCGCCGTGGCGGACCACGACGCCGGCGTGAAGCCGGCCCAGGGCCGAAGCGTGCCCGCCGTCCATTCGCGCACGTCGCCCCAGCGCCAGCCCCGCCGCGCGGCCTGCAGCGCGGCGATCTCCCATTCGGCCTCGGTCGGCAGGCGGCGGCCGGCCCAGCGCGCATACGCGTCCGCTTCCCACCAGCTCGCATGCATCGCGAACTGGCTGCCGCCCATGCGCGTGCCCTTGCCGAACAGGGTCTGCAGCACGGCGCCGCTCGCCACCCCGATCTGCTCCACGTGCCCCGGCCCGCGCCGGCCCTCCTCCTGCGCCTCGCGCTGCAGCCACTCCCAGCCGGCGGGATGCCACAGCTCCTGCCGGTCGTAGCCCCCGTCGTCGATGAATTCCACGTACTGCGCCCAGGTCACCGGCTGCGCATCGATCTCGAACTCCGGCACGTGCACGACCTCGTGCCCCTGCTCCACGTCCAGCGTGAAGCTGGCGTCGGACCAGCCGAGCGTCCAGCGCGTGGCCGGCAGCGCGATCGGCTCCCGCGTCCCCGCCCCTTGCGGCAGCGCCAGGGCGAGCGGCACGCCCGCCGCCTGCGCCAGCATCACCAGTTCCTCGCCGCGCAGGTCTTCGTGGAACAGCGCCATGCGAAAGAAGTACAGCGCCTCGTCCTGGTCGGGCGTGTGCTCCAGCAGTTCGAGCGTGGTCTCCAGGGTATCGAGCAGGTAGGCCCGGGTCGCCTCGGGTCCGGGCAGCTCCAGCGCCCAGCGTTCCGCCCGCGGCGCCAGGGCCGGGTCGAACCAGCGATCGGCCTGCGGCTCCACGCTGGCGAGGCGCACGCCGTCCGTCGGGCAGCGCGGGCCCAGGTTGCGCTGCGGGTTGCGCCCGATCCAGTACTCCGCGAGCCAGCCGATGTGCCCTGCAAGCCACAGCGGAGGCAGCGCATGGGGCAGCGGCCGCAGGTGCATGGTGGGCCCGAGCGCCTGCTCGAAACGCGCCAGCAGCTGCAGCGTGTGGTTGCGCGCGTCCATCAGCGCGAGCGACAGCCGATCGCGGCTCGCGCGCCGCATGTCGGGCGTGTCGATCAGGGCGAGGGCGGCAGTCATGGGCGGGGTATGGGGGCGAGCGTGCCCGCCGTCCAGCCCGTGCAAACACGGATGCCTGTATCCGTTTGCGTCACGAAGCTGTCAGGTTGGCCGCAGCCGGCTTCCTAGAATTTCCTTCTTACTCGACTCTACCTGACAATCCGGGGTCCTCTCGACCTGCGGAACCAACGACGGAGACAGCATGCGCGGACTCTTGAAACTTTCGGGGGCGATCGACTGGCTGAACGCCCAGGTGGGCAGGTGGGTGATCTGGCTGATCCTGGGGTCCACCCTGATCAGCGCGATCAATGCGATCGTCCGCAAGGCGTTCAACGTCAGCTCCAACGCCTACCTCGAAGTCCAGTGGTATCTCTTCGCCGGAGCCTTCCTGCTGGCGTCCGGCTATACCCTGCTCAATGGCGAGCACGTCAAGATCGACGTGGTCTCAAGCCGCCTGTCCAAGCGCAAGCAGATCTGGATCGACATCATCGGCTTCACGCTGTTCCTCATGCCGATGTGCATGGTGGTGCTGTGGTTCGGCATCCCGTTCTTCCTCCAGGGCTTCCGTTCGGGCGAGGTCTCGTCCAACGCCGGCGGCCTGATCCGCTGGCCCGTGTACCTGCTGATGCCGGTGGGCTTCACGCTGCTGCTGCTGCAGGGCATCTCGGAGTTCGTCAAGCGCATCGCGTTCCTGCAGGGGCTGATCCCCGACCCGACCGAGAAGAAGATCGCCAAGACGCCCGAGGAAGAACTGGCCGAGGAACTGCGCCGCCAGGCGGAAGCCCAGGGCCGCCTGTAAGCGCCCGAACGAGGAGCACAACGACAATGACGCAGTTGATCGCACAGAACCTGGCCCCGATCATGTTCGTGGGCCTGATCTTCTTCCTGCTGTTCGGCTTTCCGGTGGCCTTCAGCCTCGGTGCCTGCGGCCTGTTCTTCGGGGTGGTGGGCATCGAGCTGGGCGTGCTGCCCGAGTCGCTGCTGCAGGCCCTGCCGCTGCGGATCTTCGGGATCATGCAGAACGACACGCTGCTGGCGATCCCGTTCTTCACCCTCATGGGCCTGATCCTCGAGCGCAGCGGCATGGCCGAAGACCTGCTGGACACCATCGGCCAGCTGTTCGGCCCGGTGCGCGGCGGCCTCGCGATCGCCGTGGTCCTGGTGGGCGCCCTGCTCGCCGCCACCACGGGGGTGGTGGCAGCCTCGGTGATTTCCATGGGGCTGATCTCGCTGCCCATCATGCTGCGCTACGGCTACGACCGGCGCATCGCCACCGGCGTGATCGCCGCCTCGGGCACGCTGGCGCAGATCATCCCGCCCTCGCTGGTGCTGATCGTGCTGGCCGACCAGCTCGGTCGCAGCGTGGGCGACATGTACAAGGGCGCGTTCATCCCCGGTTTCGTGCTGACCGGCCTGTACGTCGCCTATGTGGTGGGAATGGCGATCTTCCAGCCCAAGTCGGCGCCGGCCCTGCCACTGGAGGCGCGCAGCTTCCGCGAGCCGAGCGGCAGCAGCGGCACGCCGTCCCTGCTCGTGCTGACGATCGTGAGCACCGCCGCCGCCGTCTACCTGGGCGAGAACTACGCCAAGGTGGTGAGCTGGTGGAAGGGCAGCGAGGTCGCCAGCGTGGCGACCGACGAAACCATCGTGATCTCGATGGCCGCGGGCGTGCTGCTGGCGTTCGTGATCGCGGTGATCAACAAGATCCTGCGGCTCGGACTGCTTTCGCGCATGGCCGAGCGCGTGACCTTCGTGCTGATCCCGCCGCTGTTCCTGATCTTCCTGGTGCTGGGCACCATCTTCCTGGGCATCGCCACGCCCACGGAAGGCGGCGCGATGGGAGCGCTCGGTGCCTTCGCGATGGCCACGGCCCGCGGCCGCCTGACCTTCTCGCTGCTCAAGCAGGCGCTCAATACCACCACCAAGCTGGCCTGCTTCGTGGTGTTCATCCTGATCGGGTCCACGGTGTTCAGCCTGGTGTTCCAGGGCGTGGACGGACCGCGCTGGGTGGAACACCTGCTGACCAGCCTGCCGGGCGGCCAGCTCGGCTTCCTGATCGTGGTGAACATCCTCGTGTTCTTCCTGGCCTTCTTCCTGGATTTCTTCGAGCTGTCCTTCATCGTGGTGCCGCTGATCGGCCCCGTGGCGGAGAAGCTGGGCATCGACCTGGTCTGGTTCGGCGTGCTGCTCGCCGTCAACATGCAGACCTCGTTCATGCACCCGCCCTTCGGCTTCGCGCTGTTCTACCTGCGCAGCGTGGCACCGGTCAAGGAGTACACCGACAAGCTCACGAAGAAGACGATCGCCCCCGTGACGACCATGCAGATCTACTGGGGTGCCGTGCCTTTCGTGCTGATCCAGGTGCTGATGGTCGGCATGATCATCGCGTTCCCGGGCATCGTCTCGCGCGACAAGCAGGAGGTGATCGACCTCGACAAGGTGAAGATCGAGATGCCGACCGACGCGCCCGGCGCGGATCCCTTCGCCATGCCGCCCGGCCCCGACGCCTCCGGCGCGGCGGGTGCGGCAGCGCCGGCCGCCAGCGACCCGCTGGCACCGCCGCCGCTCACCAGCAGCGAGCAGCAGGACAAGGCCATGGAGGACCTGTTCGGCGGCAAGAAGTAGGGGGAGCCCGGGCGGCTGTCCGGGCTTCTGGTGCCCGGGTGCTTGCGGGCCTAGCCCCGCTCGTGCTCCGGGGGCGGCGCGGTGGAGCGCACGCGCAGGTGCAGCGCCGCCTGCGCGAGCAGGTTGGCCGACACCGGCGCGGTGATGAAGATGAACAGCGCGATCAGCAGTTCGCGCAGGGACCAGGTGCCGTGCCCCCAGTGCCACAGCAGGCTCGCCAGCAGCACGCCGCCCACCCCCAGGGTACTGGCCTTGGTCGGCGCATGCAGCCGCATGAAGAAGTCGTCGAAGCGCACCAGCCCGATCGCCCCGACCAGCGCGAAGGAGCCGCCCACCACCAGCAGCAGGGCCACGGCGGCTTCCAGCAGCGGGTGAACGGCGGAAAGCGTGTTCATGGCGGGGCTCCTACTCGACGACGTCGCCACGCGCGATGAAACGCGCCAGCGCCACGGTGGCCACGAAGCCCAGCATCGCGATCAGCAGGGCCGCCTCGAACAGCAGGTCGCTCGCGAAGCGCAGGCCCAGCAGGATCACGAGTGCCACGGTGTCCACGTAGAGCGTGTCGAGCGCCAGCACCCGGTCGGGGTGGTCGGGCCCGCGCAGCAGGCGCCAGCCGGCCAGCGCCGCCGCGAGCGCCACCGCCGCCAGGGCGAAGTCGAGGGCCCAGGCCATCATGGGAAGATCTCCTTCAGGGGCTGTGCGTAGCGTTGCAGGATGGCGGCGACGAGCGCCTGCGGGTCGGGCGCATCCAGCGCATGCACCAGGATCTCGCGCCGCTCCTCGTCGATGACGCTGGAGACCGTGCCGGGCGTCATGGTGATGATGGTGGCCAGCAGCGCCACGGCGCGCGGGTCCTCCAGCGTGTGCCGCACCCGCAGCCACGCCGGCTGCGGCGCGCGCCGCAGGTCGAGCACGATGCGCGCGACGGCGAGGTTGGCCAGCACGATGTCCAGCAGCACGCGGGCGGCCAGGAGCAGCACGAGCCCGGCGCGCCTGGGCGCGGCGGAGGGCGCGTCGATGAAGTCGTGCGCCAGCCAGGGCAGCAGCAGCGCGAGACCGGCGGCCCAGAGCCAGTGCACTGGCGCCAGCGATCCCTGCAGCAGCAGCCACGCCACGGCGATCGCCGCGCTGAGCACCGGACGCGCGAGCCAGCGGCGCGGCCCGCCTGCGCCGTGCGGCACCGGCTTCATCGGTGGCCTCCCGCGGCGTCGCCGGGCCGGAAGGGCCGCAGCGCGCCGGCGCCGGCATCGGGGCCGAGCACCGCGCGCGCTGCGCCGGCGCGGTCCGCCAGCTGCGCCGCCGCCGCATCGGTATAGCGCTTGAGCGGCCCGGCCGCGGCGGCGACCATGACGATCATCGCCAGCAGCGCCAGCGGCGCGGCGACGAGCCTCGGACTGGCGCCCGAGGCGCCCCCGCCGCGGCGCGGCTCCACCGCCCAGAACAGCATGCTGCCCGCGCGCGCCAGCCCGATGAGGGACAGGAAGCCCACCAGCAGCACCACCACCCACAGCCAGGGCGCCGCGCTCCCGTGCGCCGCCTGCAGGATCATCAGCTTGCCCACGAAGCCGGGCAGGGGCGGCAGCCCGATCATGGAGGCCGCCAGCAGCAGCAGCATGGTCCCGAGCAGCGTCGGCTGCGCCACCGGGCCCGCGGGCTCCAGCCGCTCGCCCACCTCGCCGCGCTGCGCGCCCACCAGTTCGGAGAGCAGGAACAGCGCCGCGATCACCAGCGTGCTGTTGATCATGTAGTACAGACCCGCCGACCAGCCCTCGGCGGTGAAGAGGCCCAGCGCCGCGAGGATGGTGCCCACCGAGGCGATCGTGAGCCAGCCGACCAGCCGCGGCAGCGTGTCCGCGGCCAGCGCCCCGAGCACGGCCAGCAGGCTGCTGGCCAGCGCCAGCGGCAGCAGCCAGTCCTCCACCAGCCGCGCCGAGGCGCCGGCGCCGTCGCCGAACACCACGCCGTGCACGCGCAGGATCGCGTACACGCCGACCTTGGTCATGATGGCGAACAGCGCCGAGACCGGCGCGCACGCGGCCGCATAGGTGCCGGGCAGCCACAGGTGCAGCGGCAGCAGGGCCGCCTTGAAGCCGAAGACCACCAGCAGCACCATCGCGCCCGCCTGCAGCAGCGCCCGGTCGGCCGGCGCCACCTGCGCCACCCGCAGCGCGAGGTGGGCCAGGTTGAGCGTGCCCGCGGCCCCGTACACCAGCGCGGCACCGACCAGGAACAGGGCCGAGGCCGCCAGGTTCAGCACCACGTAGGGCACGCCGAAGCGGAAGCGCTCGCGGCCCTGGCCGTGCACCAGCAGCACGTAGGAGGCGACCAGCAGCACCTCGAAGAACACGAACAGGTTGAACAGGTCGCCGGTGACGAAGGCGCCGTTGAGGCCCATCAGCAGGAAGTGCAGCAGTGCGTGGAAGTGCCGCCCGTGCGCGTCCCAGCCGCCGCTGGCGTACACCGCCACGGGCAGCGCCAGCAGCTGCGTGAGCAGCACCATCAGGGCTGCCAGCCGGTCCACCACCAGCGCGATGCCGTACGGGGCCGGCCAGTCCCCCAGGCGGTAGACCCGCCAGCCGCCGGCGTCGGCGTCGGCCACGAGCTGCAAGGCCACCAGCAGGCCCAGCGCGGCCGAGCCGATCGAGAGCCAGCGCGCGCGCGCCAGTGCGGGCTGGGCGTGGCTGCCGGCGCCGTCGCCCGCGGCCAGCAGCAGCAAGGCGGTGGCCAGGGGCAGCAGCACCGGCAGCACCGCCAGATGGGCCTGCAGGAAGCCGGCGAGCGCGTTCATCGGTCCTCCTGCGCCGGCGGCGCCCCGTCGACGTGGTCCGTGCCCGCCTCGTGCCGGCTGCGCAGCGCCATCTCGATCACGAGGCCCGTGGTGGCGAAACCGATCACGATGGCCGTCAGCACCAGCGCCTGGGGCAGCGGGTCGGCGCTGCCGCGCCCGGCCTGCACGATGGGCGGCAGCGCGATCCACAGCCTTCCCATCGCGAAGATGAACACGTTGACGGCGTACCCGAGCAGCGTGAGGCCCAGCACCACCGGGAAGGTGCGCCCGCGCAGCAGCAGGTAGATGCCGCACGCGCTGGTCCAGCCGATGCCGCTGGCGACCAGGAATTCGAGCGTCAGCGTCATCGCGGCGCCTCCTTGCTCGCCGCGCCGAGCGTGGAGAACAGCAGCAGCGTGGCGCCGACCACCGTCGCGTACACGCCCAGGTCGAACAGGGCCGCGGTCGCGAGCCCGGCTTCACCCAGCAAGGGCAGCACCGGATGGGCGTGGGCGCTGGTCAGGAAGGGCCGGCCGAAGGCGAGCGCGCCGGCGCCGGTGAGCGCCGCCACGCCCAGGCCGGCGACGATGCAGCCCGTCAGGCGCCGCGCCATGTCGCCGCCCAGGCGCGCTTCGGTTTCCGCCTGCCCCATCGCCATCGCCTGCAGCACCAGGGCCGCAGCCGTGACCAGGCCGGCGATGAAGCCGCCCCCCGGCAGGTTGTGCCCGCGCCAGAAGATGGAGAGCGACACGGCCAGCGCCAGCGGCAGCAGGAAGCCGGCGGCCATGCGCAGCAGCAGCGACGGTCGCGCGTAGGACCAGGGCCGCCCGTGCGCGTCGGTGCGCTCGCGCCGCACCCGCCAGCCATCGAGCATCGCCAGCGCGCCTAGCGCCGCGATGGCCAGCACCGTGATCTCGCCCAGCGTGTCGTAGCCGCGGAAGTCGACCAGGATCACGTTGACCGCGTTGGCCCCGCCGCCTTGCGGCACCGTGTTGCGCAGGAAATACCAGGACAGCGACTCGTGGTCGCGCGTGAGGGCCAGCCAGGCCAGCCAGCCGATGCCCCCGCCGCCGGCCACCGCCAGCACGGCGTCGCGGGTGCGCCGCGCGGCGCCGGACTCGCGCGGCGTCGTCGGCGGCAGCAGCGCCAGCCCCATCAGAAGCAGCGCGGTGGAGACGACCTCCACCGCCAGCTGCGTGAGCGCCAGGTCGGGCGCGGACATCGACTCGAACGCGAGCGCCGTCACCAGCCCCACCACGCCGGCCAGCACCACGGCGCGCAGGCGGTCCCGGTGCCCCAGCACCAGCGCGGCGCCGGCGGCGAGGAGGATTCCCCACAGCACCAGCGCCAGCGGCGACGCCGGCAGCAGCGCGCGGCCGCCGGTGCCCGCAGCATTGCCTTCGCGCAGGAACGGCCAGGCCGCGGCGGCGACGGCGGATCCCACCAGCAGGGCGGCGTTGCGCTGCAGCGATCCGTTCTCCGTCGCGGCGGTGAGGCGCCGCGCGCCGTCGATGAGGCCCTGCACCGCGCGCGTGAACAGCAGCCGGCCCGTCACGCGGCGCGGATGGTGCAGGTGCAGGCGCCGTCCGCGCTGCAGGCCGAAGTACATCGCGAGGCCGCCGGCGATCGCGATCGCGCTCATGAGCAGCGGCAGGTTCAAGCCGTGCCACACCGCCAGGTGGTACTGCGGCAGGGGCCCGTGCAGCACCGCGGCCGCCGCCACGCGCACCAGCGGCCCGAAGGTGGCGGACGGCAGCACGCCCACCACCACGCACACCAGCACCAGCAGCACCACCGGCAGCTTCATGAACAGCGGCGGCTCGTGCGGGTGCGGCCGCGGCATGTTCTTCGGCTCGCCGTTGAAGAAGACGTCGTGGATGAAGCGCACGGAGTAGGCCACCGAGCAGATGCCAGCGAAGGTGGCGAGCGCGGGCACCACCCAGTCGCCGGGCCCGGTGGCGCGCAGCGCCTCGTCGAAGAACATCTCCTTGGACAGGAAGCCGTTGACCAGGGGCACGCCGGCCATCGCCGCCGCGGCCACCATCGCCAGGGTGGCCGTCCACGGCATGTGGCGCATGAGGCCGGCCAGCTTGCGCATGTCGCGCGTGCCCGTCTCGTGGTCGATGATGCCGGCCGTCATGAACAGCGAGGCCTTGAAGGTGGCGTGGTTCAGCACGTGGAAGACCGCGGCCACCTTGGCCAGCGGCGAGTTGAGGCCGATCAGGAACACGATCAGCCCGAGATGGCTGATCGTGGAGTACGCCAGCAGCCCCTTCAGGTCGTGCCGGAACACGGCGACATAGGCGGCGAACGCCATCGTGACGATCCCCACCCCGGACACCGAGAACTGGAAGGCGTCGGTGCCCCCCAGCACGGGGTACAGCCGCGCCAGCAGGAACACGCCGGCCTTCACCAGCGTCGCCGAGTGCAGGTAGGCCGAGACCGGCGTGGGTGCGGCCATGGCTTCCGGCAGCCAGAAGTGGAACGGGACCTGCGCGCTCTTGGTGAAGCATCCGAGCAGGATCAGCGCGAGCACCAGCGGGTACCACGGGTGCGCTCGCACGACGTCGCCGCGATCGAGCAGCACGCTCAGCTCGTAGCTGCCGCCGGCGTGCCCGAGCAGCAGGATGCCCGCCAGCATGGCCAGCCCGCCGCCACCGGTGACCGCGAGGGCCATGCGGGCGCCGGCGCGGGCGTCCGCGCGATGGCCCCAGTAGCCCACCAGCAGGAAGGAGGAGACGCTGGTCAGCTCCCAGAACACCACCAGCAGCAGCAGGTTGTCGGACAGCACCACGCCCAGCATGCCGGCCATGAACAGCATCAGCTGGGCGTAGAACTTCCCCGGCGGGTCCTTCTCGCCGAGGTAGTAGGCGGCGTAGAGGATCACCAGCACGCCGATGACGGTGATCAGCAGCGCGAACAGCAGCGCGAGGCCGTCCAGGCGCAGCCCGATGCCCAGCCCGATCTCGTCGACCCAGTCATGGTGCGCCAGCAGGACCCGGCCTTCGAACACCGCCGGCGCCAGCACGAGCACCAGCGCCAGGGCTGCCAGGGTGACGGCCGCCGCGGTCCACGCCGCCAGGCGGCGCCCGCGCGGCGGCGGCGCCAGGCCCGCCAGCCAGGTGAGGATCACGCCCGGCAGCAGCGGCAGCAGGACGACGAAGACGAGCAGGTCGGGCATGGACGCCGGCAGCATGCGGACAGGGTGGGGCCGCGTGGCGGCCCGACCAGCGCTTGAACCTGCACGCGCCGGCCGGCGCGAGCACCCGGGGGCAGTCTAGCAGGCCGTTCAGGAACGCGGGCCGATCGCCCGCATCGCCGAAAAATCCGGCAGCGCGCCGCTCGCGAACCCCTGGCACGCCAGCGACCCGATCGCGATCTCGCCGCCGCGGATGCGCAGCCGCACCGCGCCATGGCTGTCCTCGTACAGGTCCGGATGCGCGTGCAGGAAGGCCTGCTGCTCGGCGCGCGGCAGCGCCTTCATGCCGTCCACGTAATGGTGGCCGTTGCGCTCCACGTGCCGGATCCCCAGCAGGTTCACCAGCGCGAGGTCCTGCTGCACCGCCAGGCCCGCCTGCGTGGTCAGGTCCTCGGCGGACAGGAAGTAGCGCGCGCTGCCCTCCTCCCGGTTCCACGCCGCGCAGCGTGCCGCGTTCAGGATCGACTTGTAGAAGCCCTTGCAGGTCTTGGACGACACGCCGGCATAGCCGTGCGCGCGCGCCTGCACGAAGCTGTCGATCTCGCCGTCCGACTCGTCGATGACGACCGGCCGGCCCAGGTCCGTCGCGCGCAGGTCCACCTGCAGCGCCAGCTTGCGCGCGATCGGCTGCTCGATGAAGGCGATGGATTGCCACAGGCGCTGCAGCTTCGCGTCCGCCTGCACCGCGCGCACCAGTTCCAGCACGCCTTCGGCGCTCTCGTACTGCTCGTTGCCGTCGAGGGAGGCCTGGTACGGCTCGGTGGCGCGATCGAGCACGGCGGCGATCGCCTGCAGCCGCTCGACGTCGGCGCGCACGTTGCCGCCCACCTTCAGCTTGAAGTAGCGGTGGCCGTAGGCGCGCTGCACCTCCTCCAGCGTCTCGGGCAGGCCGTCGCCCACGCGCTCTGGCTGGTCGGCCCGCGTGATCGCGTCGACGAGGCCCACCGTGTGGCGCGCATGGATGCTGCGCGCCGGCAGCAGGCCGCGCAGGAAGCCGCCGAAGTCGAACCCGGCGAAGGAAGGATGGCCGCCGTCCATGCCGGCGAGGTTGTTGCGCATGGCCTCGTAGAACGACACGCCCAGCGCGCGGCACAGCGCATCGAGCACCGCGCGGTCGACCAGCGCGGGCCCGTAGCTGGCCAGCAGCGGATTGAAGCCCTCGCCGGCCGCCGCGCGCGCGTGCGCCTCGTGGTGGCGCGCGAAGGCGCCGAACGCGCTGGCGGGCGCCGCGTCGGACAGGTACGCCGAGCGCGCCAGTTCCAGCACGCGGCGCAGCTGCGCGAAGTTGTCCTCGTTGGACAGCGCCAGGTTCTTGTCGAACCACTTGGGCGCCATCAGTTCCGCCGCCGCGCCCCAGGCGCCGCGGCCGTCGGGCAGTTCGATCCGCGCCCGCACGAAGGTCTGCGGCGCCTCGGTCAGGGTGACCACGCCGAAGCGGAAGGGCATGCGCAGCTTCACGGGCCGCTCGTACAGCTCGATCGCGCGCAGCGAGAACAGGGGTGCGTCAGCCATGGTCGGCAAGTCCTTGCAGGATGCCCTGCAGGTAGCCGATCGCGCGCGCCGCGCAGCCGGGCCCGTCGGGCACGTAGTCGAAGGGTTCCACCGCGACGATGCCGGGGAAGTGGCCCGCGGCCTCCATGCGCGCCAGCACGCGCAGGATGGGGCCGAAGTCCAGCTCGCCCTGGCCCGGGCCGCGGCGGTTGGGGTCGTTCACCTGCACGTGGGCGATCATGCCGCGCGGCATCCATTGCTCCAACAGGCGGTGCACCGGTTCGCTCTCGGCCTGCCCCGCGGCGCTGCAGTCGATCATGGTGCGCAGCCCCGGCGCGCCGATCTCGGCCACCATGCGCGCCGCCTCCTCGACGGTGTTGAAAAGGTCGGTCTCGCGCGGCGACAGCGGCTCCAGGCAGTAGGTGACGCCGTGGCGCGCGGCAGCCTCGCCGGCAGTGCGCAGCGCCTCGCGCGCGCGCTCCCACGCCTGGTCGCGCGTGCTGTCCGCCGGAACGCTGCGCTGCTTGGGAGAGCCGTGCACCAGGTAGCTGCCCCCCATGAGCGCGCACAGTTCGACCAGGCGCGCCATGACCCCGGTCGTGCGCTGGCGCAGGGCGGCGTCCGCGCTCACGATCGACAGGCCCGCCGGCGCGACCAGCAGCCAGTGCAGGCCGAAGATGGCCAGGCCGTGGTCCTGCGCGATCCGGCGGAACTCCTGCGCCTGCGCATCCGAGATCGTCATCGGATCCTCGGCCAGCGTGAAGGGCGCGACCTCCAGCCCGTCGTAGCCGAGCGCCGCGGCAAGGCGGCACTGCCCGGCGAAGGGCAGCGGCTGCAGCACCTCGTTGCACAGCGCGAAGCGCATGGCGGCCTCCTCAGGCGCGGCGCGCGAACAGGCCGCGCACCGCGTCGCCGATCGCCGCCTTCACCCCGTTCACGGCGCGCTTGAAGGGCGGCACGTAGAGCAGGATCGTGAAGATCGTCACCGCGGCGAAGGCCATCGCGATCGGCCGGGTGAAGAAGGGCAGGATGCTGCCGTCCGACAGCACCAGGCCGCGGCGCAGGCTCTTGTCCAGCAGCGGCCCCAGCACCAGGCCCAGCACCAGCGGCGCCATCTCGTAGCCGCGCCGGCGCAGGAAGTAGGCCCCGACGCCGATGAACAGCATGGCGTAGATGTCGAACAGGCGCGAGGCGGTGGCGAAGGCACCGACGGTGCACAGCAGGAACACGATCGGCATCAGGATACCGCGCCGCACCTTCAGGATGTGCAGCAAGGGGCGCACCCCGAACAGGCCGAACAGCAGGATCGTGATCGACGCCAGCGTGGTCATCGCGACCACGTGGTAGATGAACTGCGGGTGCTGGATCATCAGCATCGGCCCGGGCTGCACGCCGTGGATGATCATGGCGGCCATCAGCACCGCGGAGGGCGCGGAGCCGGGGATGCCCAGCGCCAGCGAGGGAATGATGTGGCCCGGGATCGACGCCATGTCGCCCGTCTCGGCGGCCATCAGGCCGTCGATGGAGCCCTTGCCGAACTTCTCCGGCTCCTTGCTCACGGCCTTGGCCGCGGCATACGACATCCACGCGCCGGCATCCTCGCCCACGCCCGGCAGCAGGCCGGTGAGCACGCCGATGATGCCGGAACGCAGCACCGTCCACTTGTAGACGACGATCTCGCGCCAGCGCGGCAGCACCGAGTCCTTCAGGTCGACGATCTTGCGCTCGATCGGGTCGGCCAGCGTGGTCAGCACTTCGGCGAGGCCGAAGGCGCCTACCAGCGCGGGGATCAGCGCGAGGCCGCCGGACAGTTCGTCCCAGCCGAAGGTGAAGCGGTCGTAGGCATACAGGCTCTCCTGCCCCACCTGCGCCAGGAACAGGCCCAGCAGGCCCATCAGCCAGCCCTTGAGCGGGTCGCCGCCGACGATGCTGCCGGACATGGTCACCCCGAAGAGGGCCAGCCAGAAGAACTCGAAGGCGCCGAACTGCAGCGCGACTTCCGCCAGCAGCGGCGTGAACAGCGCCAGGCACAGCACGCCGATCAGCGTGCTGACGAAAGCCCCCGAGGTCGCGATGCCGATCGCGCGGCCGGCCTGCCCCTGCAGCGCGAGCGCGTAGCCGTCGGCGCACGAGGCGGCGTTGGCCGCGGTGCCGGGGATGTTCAGCAGGATGGCCGTGCGCGAGCCGCCGTAGAGCGCGCCGACGTAGGAGCAGATCAGCACCAGGATCGCGTCGTTGGCACTGAGCTTGATCGTCAGCGTGGTGAGCAGGGCGATGGCCAGCGTGGCCGACAGCCCCGGCAGGATGCCCATCACGATGCCCACGAAGGCGCCGCCCAGCCCGTACAGGAGCGTGAGCGGGTTCATGAAGCTCAGCCAGGCGGAGCCGAGGTCTTGCAGTCCTTGCAGCATGGAAAGCGTCCGCGGAAGGCGGGAGGGTTCAGGGGAGCCGGACCAGGAACACCCGCTCGAACACCAGCCAGGTGACCACCGAGGCGGCGGCGCCGATCACCAGCGCCATCGCCCACGCGCGTGGTGTGAGACGTCGCTCCGCCGGGTCGGAGGAGATGCGCTGGAAGACGAGGATCGAGCCCGTCACGTACACCGTGGAGGCGAGCCAGAACGGGATGCCGTGGCCCACGAGCACGATGCCGTAGCCGCAGCACAGGGCGACCGCGATGGCGACGCGCCTGCGCTCTTCGCGCCGGTGCGGCGTGGCGGGCGGCAGCGGGGTGGTGAAGGCGCCGCGGCGCCAGCTGCGCGCGGCCATGATGGCGCCCAGCAGGATCATCGCGATGCCCAGCAGCCCCGGCAGCAGGCCGGGCACCGTGACCGGGTTGATGTTCTGCTGCTCCAGCCGGTCCATCGTGACGGAGCCGGCCAGCACCGCGACGCCGAACACGATCCAGCCGGCCGCGTCCTTCAGGTCGGAGCGCGGCGCGGCCCGTTCTTCATCGGTCCCCGCGGCAAGGGAATGCTCGGGAACCAGCGCGGGATCGGTCATGCCTGCGGATCAGGGCTTCGGGATGCCCACCGTGTCGGGCGCGACCTTGGTCTTGCCGCTGGCATGCAGGTTCCAGGCGTTGGCCTGCACCGCCGGGAACACGGCCTTCTGCGCGGCGTCGCCGGCGAGCGGGTTGAACAGCGCGCCGCGGCTGGTGGCGTACTTCTTCAGCGCATCGCTCTTGACGATGTTCTGGGCCCAGATGCGCTCCACCGTCTTGACCACGTCGTCCGGCACGCCCTTGGGAATGAAGATGCCGAAGTAGTTGGCCGGCGCGGTGAAGCCGGGCACCACCTCCGACAGCGGCGGGATGGTGCCGAAGCCTTCCAGCTCCAGCGGCTTGTCGCTCACGGTGGCCAGCGGGCGCAGGCGCTTGCCGCGGATCATGTCGGCCTGTTCCACCGCGAGCTGCGTGGTCACGTCGGCCTCGCCGGAGACGGTGGCCACCACGGCCGGGTTGCCGCCGTCATAGGACACTTCCTTGTACTTCACGCCGGTCGCCTTGACGATCTGGTCCATCGCGTTGTGGCCGGCGGAGGTCACGCCGGCCGTGGCCACGCTGATCTGGCCGGGGCGCTTCTTCATGTCGTCCAGCAGTTCCTTGGCGCTCTTCCAGGGGCGCTGCGGATTGACGCCGATCACCTGGATGTTGGCCACGTTCAGGAACAGGTGCCAGTCCTTGATGCTGGTGTTGACCGAGCCCAGCGCCTGGTAGGCACCGAGGTCCTGCGCGGCGCCGGCCGTCCAGGTGTAGCCGTCCTTGGCCGCGTCGAGCGCGCTCTTGGTGCCGATGGCGCCGGAGGCGCCGGGCTGGTTGACGATCACGATCGTCTGGCCCAGGGCCTTCTCCAGTTCCGCGGCGGTCACGCGGGTGACCTGGTCGGTCGAGCCGCCGGCGGCCCACGGCACGATCAGGTTGATCGGTCGGCTGGGCTTCCAGTTCTGGGCGGCCGCGGGCAAGGCGGCGACCAGCACGGCGGCGGCAGCGACGGCCTGGAGGAAGAAGCGCTTCTGCATGGTCTCGGTCTCCGATTAATTCTCTAAACGGTTAATTAGGAACTTTACGGCGCGGCGCGGGAAGCTGTCAACGCGGCTTGCCCGAAGTGCACGGGAAGGCGGGACAGCCGGACGCAGAGGACGCAAAGGGTACGCAGAGGACGCAAAGAAAACCTCTTGAAAATGAATTCTTTTGCGCTCTCTGCGTACCCTTTGCGTCCTCTGCGTCCTGCCCCCGTATTCTCTGCAGGCCACGATTCACCAGCCGGTGAATTGTCCGCCCGCGAGGCCCGAATTCCCTGCGCTGCCTCAAGCATTGCAGCGTTCCAGCACGTGACGCGTCATGGCCAGGGCCAGTTCGTGCTCGCCCACGAAGACGCGGCCGGTGAGTTCCTGCTCCAGCCGCCGCGCCTCCTCCTCGTTGTGCGAGCGCACCGCCAGCTCGATGGGCGGATTGAGCAGGCGCGCATGCGCGGCCATCTGGCGCACGCCCAGCGTGTCGGGCGTGGCGATCACGAGCATGCGGGCGCGCGCCACGTGGGCCTGCACGAGAACTTCCGGCTGCGCGGCGTCCCCGTACACGGCGGGCACGCCTACACCGCGCAGTTCCTCGACCAGCGCGCGGTTCTGCTCCACCACCACGAACGGGATGCGATGCGCCAGCAGCGCCTCGGCCAGCCTGCGGCCCACGCGCCCGTGGCCCACCAGCACCACCTGGCGCGACAGGTACTTCGCGTCGGTGCCGAGGGGCAGTTCGGCCAGCGGATCGTCGCGCGCGGCGAGGCTGCGCGCGAGCTGCGAGCGCGCCAGCAGCCAGCGCTGCAGCGGCTCGATCGCGCGGAACACCAGCGGGTTCAGCGCGATCGAGATCAGCGCGCCGGCCACCACCAGGCTTTGCGCCTGCGCCGGCACCACGCCCAGCGTCGCGCCCAGGCCGATCAGGATGAAGGAGAACTCGCCGATCTGCGCCAGGCTGGCCGACACCGTCAGCGCCGTGTGCAGGGGATAGCGCAGCACCAGCACCAGCACGGCGGCCGCGATCGACTTGCCCAGCACGATCACGCCGACCACCGCCAGCACGCGCAGCGGCGCATCGAGCAGGATCCGCGGGTCGAACAGCATGCCCACCGAGACGAAGAACAGCACCGCGAAGGCATCGCGCAGCGGCAGCGTCTCCTGCGCCGCGCGGTGGCTGAACTGCGATTCGCGCAGCACCATGCCGGCGAAGAACGCCCCCAGCGCGAAGGACACGCCGAACAGCTGCGTGGCCCCGTACGCGATGCTCACGGCCGCCGCCACCACGCACAGCGTGAACAGCTCGCGCGAGCCGAGCTTCTGCACCTGCCACAGCAGCCACGGGAAGACGCGCCGGCCCACCACCAGCATCAGCGCGACGAAGATCGCCACCTGCAGCAGCGTCCACGCGATGTCGCGCGCCACCTGCTGCGGATCGGCCGCCGTGGAGCCCGTGAGCGCGGTGCCGATGGGCGGCAGCAGCACCAGCACGACCACCATCGCGAGGTCCTCCACCACCAGCCAGCCCACGGCGATGCGGCCGCTGAAGGTATCGAGCTGGCCCAGGCTCTCCAGCGCGCGCAGCAGCACCACGGTGCTCGCCACCGACAGCGCGAGGCCGAACACCAGCGCCGCGGCCAGGCTCCAGCCCCAGGAGGTCGCCACGGCCACGCCCATCGCCGTGGCGGCCACGATCTGCACCACGGCCCCCGGCACCGCGATGCGCCGCACGGCCAGCAGGTCCCCCAGCGAGAAATGCAGGCCGACGCCGAACATCAGCAGCATGACGCCGATCTCGGCCAGCTCGGACGCGAGCCTGGTGTCGGCCACGAAGCCCGGCGTGAAGGGCCCGATCACCACGCCGGCCAGCAGGTAGCCGACCAGCGCCGGCAGCCGGGCCCGCGCGGCGATGAAGCCGAGCACCAGCGCGAGGCCGAGGCCGGCGGCGATCGTGGTGATGAGCGGAAGGTTGTGGTCCATGCCGCCATGATGACGGATGACGGAAGGACGGAAGCCCGCCGCAGCGGGCTCGCCCTGCGGCGTCAGTACGCGGTCAGATCTTGACCGAGGTCATGTACGAATCGAAGCGGTACTCGGAGAAGCGCGTCCACAGGATCTGGTCGCGCTGGAAGGCGCGCATGTCCTGGTGGATCTTCTTGAATTCGGGCGACTTGGCCTCGTGCTCGGCGAAGACTTCCATGGAGGCCTTGAAACCGGCGTCCATGAGCTCCTTCGAGAAAGGCATCAGCTTGGTCTTGGCCGCCACCAGGCGCTTGAGCGCGAGCGGGTTGACCGCGTCGTACTTGGCCGTCATGTCGCGCGCGGCGACGTTGGTGGCCGCCTCGAGGATCGCCTTGTTCTCGGCCGACAGAGCGGCCAGCGCCTTGGTGTTGACGAAGAACTCGAGCTCGGCGCCGCCTTCCCACCAGCCCGGGTAGGCGTAGTAAGGGGCGACCTTGTTGAAGCCCAGCTTCTCGTCGTCGTAGGGGCCGACGAATTCGGTGGCATCCAGCGTGCCCTTCTCCAGGGCCTGGTACACCTCGCCCGCGGGCATGTTCTGCGCCACCACGCCCAGCCTGGCCATCGCCTCGCCGAACAGGCCGCCGCCCAGGCGCATCTTCAGGCCCTTGAGGTCGGCGACGCTCTTGATCTCCTTGCGAAACCAGCCACCCATCTGGGTGCCGGTGTTGCCGGCGCTGAAGCTCTTGATGTTGTACTTCGCGTAGAAGGCGTCCATCAGCTTGCGGCCGTTGCCGTGCTCCATCCAGGAGTCCATCTGGCGCGCGGTCAGGCCGAAGGGCACGGCGCAGCCGAAGGCGAAGATCGCGTCCTTGCCGGTGAAGTAGTAGGGCGCGGTCTGCGCCATCTCGATGGTGCCGTTCTGCAGCGCGTCGACGACGCCGAAGGGCGGCATCAGCTCGCCGCCGGCATGCACGGAGATCTCGAACTTGCCGCCCGACAGCTCCCGGACCGTCCTGGACATGACTTCGGCGCTGCCGAAGATCGTGTCGAGCGACTTGGGGAAGCTGGAGGCGAGGCGCCAGCGCACCGCGGCCTGCGCGTGCACGGCGGGGGCGATGCCGGAAGCGAGCACGCCGGCGATGCCGGCGCGCTGGAGGAGGGAGCGACGATCCATGGGAGAGGGAGGGAGAGTGTGTGGTTCGAAAAAGGCCGCGGCCATGATGCGCCGCGAGCCCCGCCAAGGCTTGCAGGAGCCTTGCACCGGTTTCGTCGACGGTTGGCTTGACACCCGATTCCGTAAAGCAAAAAGCCGCACAGCGTGCGGCTTTTGGCATGAGCTGCGAGGGCCTTACAGCTTCTGCGCCTGCATGAAGCGGTCGAACGTCGCCTCGGTGAAGCGGAACCACAGGTTCTGGTCGGCGCGGAACTTGGAGTAGTCCTCGTAGACCTTCTTCCAGGCCGGGTTCTTGGCCGACAGCTCGGCGTACACGTCCATGGAGACCTTGAAGGCCTCGTTCATCATGTCGTTCGGGAACGCGCGCAGCTTGGCACCCGAGCCCACCAGCTGCTTGAGCGCGGCGGGGTTGCGGGCGTCGTACTTGGCCTGCATGTCCACGTGCGCGTGGCTGGAGGCGGCCTCGATGATCGCCTTGTATTCCGCCGGCAGCGCGTTGTACTGCTTCTGGTTGATGAAGAAGTCGACCTGCGGGCCGCCCTCCCACCAGCCGGGGTAGTAGTAGAAGGGCGCGACCTTGTTGAAGCCCAGCTTCTGGTCGTCGTACGGGCCCACCCACTCGGCCGCGTCGATGGTGCCCTTTTCCAGCGCCTGGTAGATCTCGCCGCCGGGGATGTTCTGCGGCACGCCGCCCATGCGCTCGATGATCCGGCCGGCAAAGCCGCCGATGCGGAACTTCAGGCCCTTCACGTCGGCCTTGGTCTTGAGTTCCTTGCGGAACCAGCCGCCCATCTGGGCGCCGGTGTTGCCGCCCGGGAAGTTGATCATGCTGTACTTCGCGTAGAACTCGCGCATCAGCTTCAGGCCGTTGCCCTCGTACATCCACGCGCTCATCTGCCGGCTGTTCAGGCCGAAGGGGATGGCCGCGCCGATCGCGAAGGTCTCGTCCTTGCCGAAGAAGTAGTAGGGCACGGTGTGGCACATGTCCACGGTGCCCTTCTCCACGCCGTCGACGACGCCGAAGGCGGGCATCAGCTCGCCGGCGGCATGCACGGAGATCTCGAACTTGCCGCCCGACATCGCCTTGACCTGGTTGGAGAACACCTCGGCAGCGCCGTAGATGGTATCGAGCGACTTCGGGAAGCTGGAAGCCAGGCGCCAGCGGATGGCGGCCTGTGCGTGCACGGCGGGCGCGACGCCCGCGGCGAGGACACCGGCGATGCCGGCGTTCTTCAGGATGGAACGGCGATCCATGTTCGAACTATCTCCTTCTTTATGGGCGTGAGCCCGCCGGATCATCAATGCCTTCGTTTTCGGCAAGCTGTCAATTGGCTGTCGACCCGACGGGAGGCGCCGCGAAAGCGGCGTTTTCGTGACCTGCGGCAACAACGGCCGGCAGCCTACAGCTTCTGCGCCTGCATGAAGCGGTCGAAGGTCGCCTCCGTGAAGCGGAACCAGAGGTTCTGGTCGGAGCGGAAGCGCGCGTAGTCGCCGTACACCTTGTTCCAGCGCGGGTTCTTCGCGTTCAGCTCCTGGTAGACGGCCATCGACTGCTTGAAGGCCTCGGCCATCACGTCGGCGGGGAAGGGCCGCAGCTTCGCGCCCTGCGCCACCAGCTGCTTCAGGGCGGCGGGGTTGCGGGCGTCGTACTTGGCCTGCATGTCCACGTGCGCGTACGCCGAGGCGGCTTCGAGGATCGCCTTGTTCTCGGCGCTGAGCGCGTCGTGGGCCTTCCGGTTGACGTACAGGTCCAGCTGCAGGCCGCCTTCCCACCAGCCGGGGTAGTAGTAGAAGGGTGCGACCTTGTGGAACCCGAGCTTCAGGTCGTCGTAGGGGCCGATCCACTCGGCGGCGTCGATGGTGCCCTTCTCCAGGGCCTGGTAGATCTCGCCGCCGGGGATGTTCTGCGGCACGCCGCCCATGCGCTCCACCACGCGGCCCGCGAAGCCGCCCACGCGGAACTTCAGGCCCTTGATGTCGGCGGCCGACTTGATCTCCTTGCGGTACCACCCGCCCATCTGCGCGCCGGTGTTGCCGCAGGGGAAGCTGATCATGTTGTACTTCGCGTAGAACTCGCGCATCAGCTTCAGGCCGTTGCCTTCGAAGGTCCATGCGCTCATCTGCCGGCTGTTCAGGCCGAAGGGGATCGCGCCGCCGATGGCGAAGGTCTCGTCCTTGCCGAAGAAGTAGTAGGGCGCGGTGTGCGCGGCCTCCACGGTGCCCTTCTCCACGCCGTCGACCACGCCGAAGGCCGGCATCAGTTCGCCGGCGGCATGCACCGACACCTCGAACCTGCCGCCCGAGAGCTGCCTGACCTTCTGCGCGAACACCTCGGCGCCGCCGTAGATCGTGTCGAGCGACTTGGGGAAGCTGGAGGCGATGCGCCAGCGGATGGCGGCCTGCGCGTGCACGGCGGGTGCGGCGGCGCCGGCGAGGACGCCCGCGATGCCGGCGTGCTTGAGAACGGAACGACGGTCCATGACGGCTGTGGAGGGGTGAAGATCCACCGCCGATGATGGTTCTGCCGCCGCGCGCAAGCTTGCAGCGGGCTGGCGCGGCGACCTAGGGATTACCTGTAGGCTGGCGGTGGAGCGCAGCGAAACCCCAGCGCTGGGGTTCGGCCTTCGGCGCTCACCACCAGCCTACCGGACGCCAACGAAAAAGGCCCCGCAAGCGGGGCCCTTCCGTCGGACGCGTCGCGCCTCAGAGCTTCTTCGCCTTGACCTGCGCCTGCATGAAGTTGTCGAGGCTCGCCTCCGTGAACTGGAACCACAGGTTCTCTTCCTGGCGGAATTTCGCGTAGTCGGGGTAGATCTTCTTCCAGTCCTCGTTCTTGGAGCCGATCTCGTTGTACAGCGCCATCGCTTCCTTGAACGCGGTGTTCATCACGTCGGCCGGGAAGGGCCGCAGCTTGGTGCCCTGCGCCACCAGCGTCTTCAGGGCATCGGGATTGCGCGCGTCGTAGCGCGCCTGCACGTAGTGGTGCGCCTCCGCCGCGGCGGCCTGCACGATGGCCTTGTTCTCGGACGACAGCGCCTCGAAGGCCTTGGTGTTGATGAACACGTCCAGCTCCGGGCCCACTTCCCACCAGCCCGGGTAGTAGTAGTACTGGGCAACCTTGTGGAAGCCGAGCTTCAGGTCGTCGTACGGCCCCACCCATTCGGCGGCGTCGATCGTGCCCTTCTCCAGGGCCTGGTAGATCTCGCCGCCGGGGATGTTCTGCGGCACGCCGCCCATGCGCTCGACGACGCGGCCCGCGAAGCCGCCGACGCGGAACTTCAGGCCCTTGATGTCGGCCATCGACTTGACTTCCTTGCGGTACCAGCCGCCCATCTGGGCCCCGGTGTTGCCGGCCGGGAAGTTGACGATGTTGTACTTGGCGTAGAACTCGCGCATCAGCTTGCCGCCGTTGCCCTCCACCATCCAGGCGGTCATCTGCCGGCTGTTGAGGCCGAAGGGGATCGCGCAACCGAGCGCGAACACTTCGCTCTTGCCGAAGAAGTAGTAGGGCGCGGTGTGCGCGCATTCCACGGTGCCCTGCTGCACGCCGTCGACGACGCCGAAGGCCGGCATCAGTTCGCCGGCCGCGTGGGTGGAGATCTCGAACTTGCCGCCGGTCATCGCCTTGACGCGGGCGGCGAACACCTCGGCGCCGCCGTACAGCGTGTCGAGCGACTTCGGGAAACTGGAAGCGAGACGCCAGCGGATGGCAGCCTGCGCGTGCACGGCCGGTGCGATGCCGGATGCAAGGACTCCCGCGATGCCTGCCTTCTTGATGAGCGATCGACGATCCATGGTTTCTCCTGGAATGGTTGATGTTCCGCGTTACCTTTGGTAGCGGATCACAGGGACGCCCATTCTCGGAAATGACAGGGTTCTGTCAGCCCGTGTTTTCCCTTGCGGGTGGCTCGGGATTGCAGGGCCACGGGGGAGGCTGGTCCTCGCGCAGCGAACACCAGCTTCGGCCCCGGTGCTGTCGTGGGCGCGCGCAGCCCAGCCTACGAGACCACCTTCAATGCGGGAGCGCCGCGCTCGAACATCGCCCCGAAGCGTGCCCGGATCGAGGCCTCGATGCCGGCCGCGTCCAGCCCCTGCATCGCCAGCAGCCGCGCGGGGTCGCCGTGCGGCACGTACTCGTCGCGCAGGCCGAGTTGCAGCACGGGCTTGACGACGCCGGCCGCGTTCAGCGCCTCGGTGACGGCGCTGCCGGCACCCCCCATGATCGCGCCCTCTTCCACTGTCACCAGCGCGTCGTGCGTGGCGGCGAGCTGCAGCAGCAGCCCGGTGTCGAGGGGCTTGACCCAGCGCATGTTGGCCACCGTCGCGTCCAGCCGCTCCGCCGCCTGCAGCGCGGGGTAGAGCAGCGTGCCGAAGGCCAGCACCGCGACGCGCTGGCCCTGCCGGCGCACTTCGCCCTTGCCGAAGGGCAGCGGCTGCAGGTTGGCTTCGACGGCGGCACCGACGCCGGCGCCGCGCGGATAGCGCACCGCCACCGGATGCTCCTGCTGGTACGCGGTGGTCAGCAGCTTGCGCGTCTCGTTCTCGTCGGCCGGGCAGGCAATGCTGACGTTCGGGATGCAGCGCAGGTACACGATGTCGTAGGCGCCCGCGTGCGTCGGCCCGTCGGCACCGACCAGGCCCGCGCGGTCCAGCGCGAACACCACCGGCAGGTTCTGCAGCGCCACGTCGTGGATCAACTGGTCGTAGGCGCGCTGCAGGAAGGTCGAATAGATCGCGACCACCGGCTTGAGGCCTTCGCAGGCGAGACCCGCCGCGAAGGTCACGGCATGCTGTTCCGCGATGCCGACATCGTGGTAGCGGTCCGGGAAGCGCTGGTGGAACTCCACCATGCCCGAGCCTTCGCGCATCGCCGGCGTGATGCCCACCAGCCGGTGGTCCTGCGCCGCCATGTCGCACAGCCACTGGCCGAACACCTGCGTGAAGGTGGGCTTGGGCGGCGTGGCGGGCTTGACCAGGCCGACGGCGGGATCGAACTTGCCGGGCCCGTGGTAGGCCACCGGGTCGGCCTCGGCCAGCTTGTAGCCCTGGCCCTTCTTGGTGACCACGTGCAGGAACTGCGGGCCCTTGAGCAGCTTGATGTTCTGCAGCGTGGGGATCAGCGAGTCGAGGTCGTGGCCGTCGATCGGGCCCACGTAGTTGAAGCCGAACTTCTCGAACAGCGTGGCGGGCACGACCATGCCCTTGGCGTGCTCCTCGAAGCGCTTGGCCAGCTCGAACAGCGGCGGCGCGACGTGCAGCACCTTCTTGCCGACCTCCTTGGCCGCGGCGTAGAAGCGCCCGCTCATGAGCTGGGCGAAGTAGCGGTTCAGCGCGCCCACCGGCGGGCTGATCGACATGTCGTTGTCGTTCAGGATCACCAGCAGGTCGGTGTCGGCCACGCCGGCGTTGTTCAGCGCCTCGAAGGCCATGCCGGCGGTCATCGCGCCGTCGCCGATCACGGCGATGCAGTGGCGCGGCTCGCCCTTCTGGCGCGCGGCGATGGCCATGCCCAGCGCCGCCGAGATGCTGGTCGACGAGTGCGCGGTGCCGAAGGTGTCGTATTCGCTCTCGGCGCGCTGCGGGAAGCCCGCCAGGCCCCCGAGCTGGCGCAGCGAGCCCATGCGCTCGCGCCGTCCCGTGAGGATCTTGTGCGGATAGGTCTGGTGGCCCACGTCCCACACGATGCGGTCGTGCGGCGTGTTGTAGACGTAGTGCAGCGCGATCGTGAGTTCCACCGTGCCCAGGTTGGAGCTCAGGTGCCCGCCGGTGCGCGCCACCGACTCCAGCACGTAGGCGCGCAGTTCATCGGCCAGCGGGGCGAGCTGCGTGCGGGGCAGCCGGCGCAGGTCGGCCGGATCGTTGATGGTTTGCAGCAGCTTGGCCATGGCTCTTGATGTTGTCTAGTTGTCCCGGTGTACCACCATCTCGGCGAGCGCGAGCAGGGCACGCGTGTCGGCGAGGCCGGTTGTCTGCAAGGCACCACGGGCCTGCGCGAGCAGTTCGGCGGCGTAGCCGCGGGCGCGGTCCAGGCCCAGCAGGGACACGTAGGTGGGCTTGTCCTGGGCAGCGTCCTTGCCCGCCGTCTTGCCCAGGGTGGCCGAATCGGCCGTGACGTCCAGGATGTCGTCGACCACCTGGAAGGCGAGGCCCAGGGCCGCACCGTAGGTGCGCAGCCCTGCCAGCGCCTTCGCGTCGGGCTCGCCGCAGGCGGCGCCCATCATCACGCTGGCCTGCAGCAGCGCGCCGGTCTTCAGGCGGTGCATGTGGCGCAGTTCGTCCTCGGTGAGCGACTTGCCCACGGCGGCGAGGTCGATCGCCTGCCCCCCGGCCATGCCGGCCTGGCCCGCGGCCTGCGCCAGCAGGCGGCACAGGCGGGCCTGGGTGCGGTCCGGGATGCCGGCGCCCTCCGGCGCCAGCAGCTCGAAGGCGAGCGCCTGCAGCGCGTCGCCGGCCAGCAGTGCGGTGGCCTCGCCGAACTGCACGTGCACCGTGGGCTTGCCGCGGCGCAGGATGTCGTTGTCCATGCACGGCATGTCGTCGTGCACCAGCGAATAGGCGTGGATCAGTTCGACCGCGCAGCCGGCCCGCAGCGCGGCGTCCTCGTTGCCGCCGACGGCCTCGCAGGCGCCCAGCACCAGCAGGGGCCGCAGCCGCTTGCCGCCATCGAGCACCGCGTAGCGCATGGCCTCGCCCAGCCGCGCGGGAGCGTCGGCGGGCACCCAGGCGGACAAGGCCTCTTCGGTGCGCTGGAGTCGTTCGGCCGACCAGTCCCTGAGCTGGAAACTCACTCGTTCGCCCACGGCTTGAGCACACCGGCGTCCAGCACCTTGATCTGCTCTTCCACCGCCTGGAGCTTGTCGCGGCAGAACTTCAGCAGGTCGGCCCCGCGCTCGTAGCCGGCCAGGAGCTGCTCCAGGGGCAGCTGGCCGGACTCGATGCGGCCGGTGAGCTGCTCCAGCTCCTCCATGGCCGCTTCATAGCTGGCGGGGGGTTCGAATGGCTGTGACATGAATTCTTCAGGGCGAAACCCTGGATTTTAGGGGGCCCGGCCCCAAGTCACCCCGGGGGGTAGAATCCCCCTCCCTTCTTGTCGCGCTCCAACGCGCGGCCCTGCCCCTTCATAGGGGGAGTCTCTAGGTCAGGTGAAATGTCTGATTTAAGTCTTCAGCTACAGCAGGCCGCAAGCCAACTCCCTGTCAGCAGTTATTTCGACGAGGCGCTGTTCCGGCGCGAGTTGGAGCTCATCTGGCAGCGCGGGCCCCGTTACCTGGGGCATGAACTGGCGGTTCCCGAACTGGGCGATTACCACACCCTCCAGCACGAGGGCGAGGGTCGCGCGCTGCTGCGCACGCCGCGCGGCATCGAAGCGATCTCCAACGTCTGCCGCCACCGGCAGGCGGTGATGCTGCACGGGCGCGGCTCGGTGCACGCGAAGCCTTCCACGGGAGGGAACATCGTGTGCCCGTTACATCGCTGGACCTACAGCGCCGGCGGGCACTGCCAGGCCGGCACGCTGATGGGTGCGCCGCACTTCGCCACCGATCCCTGCCTGAACCTGAAGAACTACGGGGTGCAGGTGTGGAACGGGCTGGTGTTCGAGACCAACGGCTTCGACGTGAACCGCGAGCTGGCGCGGCTGGGGCCCATCAAGGCTGACCTGGATTTCTCCGGCTTCGTCTACGACCGCACCGAGCTGCACGAGGTGGACTACAACTGGAAGACCTTCATCGAGGTCTACCTGGAGGACTACCACGTCGGCCCCTTCCACCCGGGCCTGGGCAACTTCGTGACCTGCGACGACCTGCGGTGGGAATTCGGCCGCGAGTATTCGGTGCAGACGGTGGGCGTGGCCGGCAAGCTGGGCAAGCCCGGCTCCGACGTGTACCGCAAGTGGCACGAGGAAGTGCTGCGCTACCAGAACGGCAGGATGCCCAAGCACGGCGCGGTATGGCTCACGCTGTACCCGAACGTGATGGTGGAGTGGTACCCCAACGTGCTGGTCGTCTCGACGCTGTTCCCCAAGGGGCCGCAGAAGACGCTCAACATGGTGGAGTTCTTCTACCCGGAGGAGATCGCTGCCTTCGAACGCGAATTCGTCGAAGCCCAGCAGGCCGCCTACATGGAAACCTGCGTGGAAGACGACGAGCTCGCGCTGCGCATGGACGCCGGCCGCAAGGCGCTGATGGAGCGGGGCGACAACGAAGTCGGCCCCTACCAGAGCCCGATGGAAGACGGCATGCAGCACTTCCACGAGTGGTACCGCGAGACGATGGGCCGGCACGCCCCGCGCGGCTGAGTGTCCGTTTCCGCGCGTAGGGCGTGATGCAGGCCCTGTGGATGCTGGCCGCGTCGCTGTTCTTCGCGACGATGGCGGTGTGCGTGAAGATCGCCTCGGCGTCCTTCAGTGCCTCCGAGCTGGTGTTCTGGCGCGGCCTGATCGGCATGGCCGTGATGGCCGCCTGGGCCCGCTCGCAGGGCACCTCGCTGGCCACCCATTACCCCGGCATGCACGCCTGGCGCAGCCTGGTGGGCGTGCTGTCGCTGGGGGCCTGGTTCTACGCCATCGCCGGCCTGCCGCTGGCCACCGCCATGACGCTCAACTACATGAGCAGCGTCTGGATCGCGGCCTTCCTGGTGGGCGGTGCGCTGATCGCCTGGAACCCGCGCTCCGGCGCGCCGCTGCCCGGGCGCCAGGGCACGCTGGCCCTCACCGTGCTGGCGGGCTTCGCGGGCGTCGTGCTCATGCTGCGCCCGACGATGGAGCAGCACCAGGTGTTCGCCGGGCTGGTCGGCCTGCTCTCCGGCCTGCTGTCGGCCTTCGCGTACCTGCAGGTGATGGCCCTGGGCAAGATCGGCGAGCCGGAAGTGCGCACGGTCTTCTACTTCGCGCTCGGCTCCGCGCTGGCGGGCGGCATCGGCATGCTCGCCGGCGGCGTTTCGCCCTGGAACTGGGGCAGCGCCCTGTGGTTGCTGCCGATCGGCCTCTTCGCGTCGCTGGGCCAGTGGTGCATGACGCGCGCCTACAGCCACGGGGCGACGCTGGTGGTGGCCAACCTGCAGTATTCGGGCATCGTGTTCGGTGCGCTGTACAGCGTGCTGCTGTTCGCCGAACGGATCCCGCTGGCCGGCTGGGCCGGCATGGCGCTGATCGTCGCCAGCGGCGTGGCGGCCACCGTGCTGCGCGCGCGGGCGGCGCCGGACGCGCCGGCGGAGGAACACTGAGAGGGCTGGGGCGCGGAAGCCGACGAGGCTCTAGACTCCCTCCCTAGGCCCCAGAACCTCGCCCCCAGCCCCTATGTACACCACCCTCCTCTCCGCCGAGCAGCTTCGTGACCTGCAGGCCGCCAAGGCGCGGCTGATGGTGTTCGACTGCACCTTCGACCTGATGGACGCCGCTTCCGGCGAGAAGCAGTACCTGCAGGCCCACATCCCCGGCGCGGTGTACGCGCACCTCGATCACGCGCTCTCGGACCCGCCGCAGCCCGATGCCGAAGGCCACCTGCGCGCCCCCGTGGACGCCGCCTCCGGCGGGCGGCATCCGCTGCCCAGCCGCGAGAAGTTCGCCACCTGGCTGTCCAGCGTGGGCTTCGCCAACGACATGCAGGCCGTGGTGTACGACCGCAACGGCAACAACTACTGCGGCCGGCTCTGGTGGATGCTCAAGTGGCTCGGCCACGAGGCGGCGGCGGTGCTCGATGGCGGCCTGCAGGCCTGGCAGGCGACCGGCGGCGAGGTGCGCGCCGGCAGCGAGCCGTCGCACTTCCAGTCCAACTTCCAGCCGGGCCGGCCGCTGCGCCGGCTGGTCACGACGCAGGAAGTCGTCCGCAACCTGGGCCAGCAGGTCCAGACGCTGATCGATGCCAGGGCCCTGCCGCGCTATCGCGGCGACGTGGAGCCGCTCGACCCGGTCGCCGGGCACATCCCGGGCGCGCTGAACCGGCCGTTCGGCAGCAACATGGGACCGGACGGCCGCTTCAAGCCGGCGGACCAGTTGCGCGCGGAGTTCGAACAGCTGCTGCAGGGCCGCGACTCGCGCACGGTGGTGCACCACTGCGGCAGCGGCGTGAGCGCGGTGCCGAACATCATCGCGATGGAGATCGCCGGCTTCGCACCCACGGCGCTCTATGCGGGCAGCTGGAGCGAGTGGTGCCGCACACCGGGGCTGCCGGTGGAGAAAAGCTGATCCTCCAATGAGAACGCCAGCCTGAAGGCTGGCGTTTTCTCATGAGCGTCCGCCGCGGGCCAGCGGCGGCCCACGGGGGTACTTCCGCCGGCTTAGCGGGTCGGCGTGGTGTTGCTCGGCATGCTGGAGCTGGAGCTCATGTCCGTGCTGGTACCCGGCGTGGCGGTCGAGCCGCTGGCCGAGCCGGAGGCGCTCATGTCGGTGCTGGTGCCCGGCGTCGTGGTGCTGCCGGCGCCCATGGACGTGCCGCTGCCGGTCGTCGAGTCGGTGGTCGACGGAGCCGTGGCCGTGCTGGCCGTGCCGCTGGTCGTGTCGGTGGGCGAGGTGGTCGTCGACGGCGCGGTGCTCGAGGTCGTCGAATCGGTCGAGGCCGGGACCTCGTCCTTCTTGCCGCAGGCGCTCAGGGACAGGGCCGCCATCAGGGCCAGGGCAGCGCATTGCGCGATCGGGGACTTGATCATCAGGAAACTCCTTGAGGGGGTGTGTATCGATGGAATCGTGAGAGGCATGACAGCGTTTGCGCTGCCTGCGGCTCACTTTAGGTTGAGGGAAAACCCTCGGTGTCGTCTGCCACTGTCGAAGGCTGTAGGACGAGGCAAGGCGGGGGAGGGGCTTGTCACAAATTTTTCACGGCCTGGCACCCCGATCGCGTGTTCCCCTGGTGCATCGGGCGGGGTCCCTGTTTCCAGCGGCAGGCTGCTACAGCGCGTCCAGCGCCTGACCCAGCACCTGCCGGTACAGCGCGAATTCATGCACGTCGTTGTGTCCCGCGCCCGGCACCACCAGCAGCCGCGCGGAAGGCAGCACCTGCTGCAGGTGCCGCGAGTGGCGCAGCGCGATGAGCGCGTCGTCTTCGCCGTGCACCAGCAGCACCGTGCCGCGGATGCCGGGCAGGTGGCTGCCCGTATCGAGCGGATAGCGCAGGAGCGCGCCGGGGACCCACGGGTAGAACTCCGCCGTCAGCTCGCGCAGGCTGGAATACGGCGACACCAGCACCGTCAGCTGGGGCGCGTGGCCTTCGCTGGAGAGCTGTTCCGCCAGGTCCGCGGCCAGCGCCGTGCCGAGCGACCGGCCGAAGACCACGATGCGCTTGCCGCGGTATTCGCCGGCGAAGGCATCCCACACGGCCCGCATGTCCGCGCGCAGTTGCTCCACGCCGGCGATCGCGCCGGTGCTCTTGCCGTAACCCCTGTAGTCCGGCATCACGAGATCGAAACGGGCAGCGCGGTAGAAGTCCGCGTTGCTGAACCAGCGGGCCAGGTTGCCGGCGTTGCCGTGCAGGTAGAACACGACGCCCTTCGCGTCCGGCACCTTGAGCTGCAGCACCGACAGCTGCGCCCCCGCAACCGCGACGGTGCGTTCGTGGATGTCCGGCGCGGTGGCGAGCGGATAGCTCGCCGGCAGGGGCTCGGGGTAGAACAGCAGGCGTTCCTGGCGCCACCAGAGGAAGGCGAGGGTGCCCAGGTAGAGGGCCAGCAGGCCGGCGAGGAACAGCAGCGTGATCGCAAGGCCCTTGGGCATCGACCGAGCTTAACCGCTGCCCGCGCGGTCACCGCGCAAGGTTCGGGGGCCACAAGGAAGAATGCCCCGCGGTGCGGGGCTTCTTCCGGCTCCCCCGCCTGTGCGCGGGGACGACGGGGTCAGAGGCGTCCCAGCGCCGACATCAAGGCCTGGCGCACGGTGGGAAACTGGTGCACGTCGCCGTGCCCGGCACCCGTCACGCGCAGCAGTTCCGCCGAGCGCATCGCGCTGCACAGCTGCTCGCTGTGGTGGATCCCGATCAGTTCGTCCTTGTCGCCGTGGATCAGCATCACCGGGCCCAGCAGCTTCTCGGCATGCGCCAGCGTATGCAGCGGATAGCGCAGCACCTGCAGCGGCACCCACGGGTACAGCTCGCCGGCCAGCGCGCGCATGCTGCTGTAGGGCGACACGAGCAGCGTCAGGTCCGGCGCGTGCCCGTCGGAGCACAGCCTGGCCGCGAGTCCGGCCGCCAGGCCGGTGCCCAGCGACTGGCCCGAGATCACCACGCGCTTGCCCGCATACATCGGCGCGATGTGGTTCCACACGGCCTCCACGTCGGCGCGCAGCTGCTCCTCGCTCTCGATGTCGCCGCTGCTCTTGCCGAAGCCGCGGTAGTCGAACATCACCACGTCGAAGTTGGCCTGCCGGAACGCCTCGAGCTCCACGAACCACTTCTTCAGGTTGCCGGAGTTGCCGTGCAGGAAGAAGAACACCCCGCGCGGGTTCGGCAGCCGCATGTGCGCCCCCGACAGGCGCGCGCCGGGCACGTCCACGAAGAACTCGAAGGTGTCCGGGTCGTTGGAGATCGGCTCGTCGGGCGCCAGCTTGTCCGGTTCGAACAGCAGCCGTTCCTGGCGGAAATAGAGCCATCCGACGGCGCCGGCATAGATGGCGCCGATGGCCAGCAGGACGGCGGCGGAGAACATTGCGTAAACCATGTTGCCTCCTCCGCGCAGCGTCTTAGCGACTGCGTTTTGCATCGGGATCGCTCGGGCCGTTGCGGTCGGACATCCCGGCGTTCGGCGTACCGAGATCGCCGGCGTCGCTGGGATTCTTCTCGTTGGCCGTGCGGCCCGCGCTGGTCACCTTGCCGCGCGGATGCACCATGTCCGTCCCGTCGTCGAAGTCCAGCGTGCCGCCGGCGGCAGCGCGGTCGTCCGCCGCACCGGTGTCGCGCTCGTTGACGCCGGAGGGCGCCACGAGGTCCGGCTGCTTGTCGCTGACCAGGCCGACCTTGCCGGGGCCGTCGCCGCGGTAGTCCTGTCCGGAAGGCGATTCGCTCGCGGGCGGCCGCCCCTTCTCGTCCTGGTCCTTGCGCGGGGTCCCGTCACTGCGGGACTGTTCCTGGTTGGGCATGGCGGACTCCTTTGCTGCTGTCTGTTATGTACAGGCCTTCGACCTGCTTGGATACAGGCCTTTTGGCTGGCATGCCATGCAGTGTTGGCGATCCGGCCACGGCAGACCTGTCGGTTCTGCCCGGGGAGTTGCGTAGGAGGCCGGCGCGGGGCGCGGCAGGAAACGGCAGGGCCTGCGGGCCGGCTGCTACCCAGCCCGGTAGAGGGCGGCGAGCCGCTCGCGCTGCGCCGGCCCGAGGGAGAGGCCTTCGCGCAGGTAGGTGTCGAGCGAGCCGTAGGCGCGGTCCGCTTCGTCGAAGGCGGCGCGCAGGAACTCGGGCTGCACCCGCCACAGCACCACCATCGCCTCGCGCGAGAGGCCCATGCGCGACTCCTGCGGCAGCACCAGGCGCTCGTTGGTCAGGAGGTAGTCGTGCATCACCTCGTCGTCGCTGGCGCCCACGGCTTTCAGCAGCAGCGCGGCCGCGAAGCCGGTGCGGTCCTTGCCCGCGGTGCAGTGGAAGACGGTCGGCTCGTCCCGGGCGAGCAGGTGCGCGAAGAACTCCGCGAAGCGCGCGGTGTTGTGGCGCACGAAGCCGCGGTAGGTGTCCTGCATGTGCGCGGTGACGTCGGCGCCGGTCAGGGGCTGGCCGGCCGCGAGCAGGTCGCTGAGTTTCTGGACGATCGTGGGCTCGATCGGCAGCGAATGCACGGTGACGCCCGGCACGCGGCAGGCCGCCGACGCGCGCTCCTGCACGCCGCGAAAATCCAGCACGCGCTTGATGCCCAGCGCCGTGATCGCGCGCGCGTCGGCTTCGTCGAGCGCGCCGAGGTGGTCGGAGCGGTAGAGGACCGGGCGGAGCGTGGAGACGGGACGGAAGTTGGCGGCGCCTGGGAGTCGCATGGGGCTACTCTACGGCATCCGCGGGAACGGCCGCGCGGGGATCGGCCGTGGGAATGACATGCGCATTTCACGCGGCCCTGGACAAGGCAATGCCTGGCGGCTCGCGCCTGCCAGGCATCCGTCGCTTGCAAGGGCCCCGGACGCCTCCGGGGCGGGCGTCACTTGCTGCTGCTGCGCGAGGACTTGCTGCCGGAGCTCGCGCTGCGGCTGCCGCCCTTGGCGCTGGGCTTGCTGCTGCGGCTGGAACTGCTGCGGCTGCTGCTCTTGCCGCCGCTGGACGCGCTGCCGCGGCTGCTGCCGGAGCTGCTGCGCGAGGGGGACGAACCCGATTTCGAGGATGTGGAAGAACTGCGGGATGCCATGGCTTGCTCCTTGGTTCGGTTGGTTTCGGCCGTCGCTCTTTCGAACTTCGCTTCGGCCACACGGCCAATCTAGGCACGTGGGCCGGGGGCACTGTCGGCATGCGCCAGTGCATCGACGTAGGAAACGCCCTGCCCTCGCCGCTGCACTTTCGGCAGAGGCAGGACGCGCACCGACGCGAACGAGGCGCAGCTTCGCGCGTCGGTCAGCGCCAGGCGGCGCGAGCGCGATCGCGCACCTGCATCACCGGCGCGGTGGGTCGGGCAGGCAGGCCTGCACCAACCGCAGCTTCCGGCCAGGCGACCTGCTCGAAGTGCTTCGCCATCGCCTCGGAAATGAAGCGCGAGCGGCCCGCATACACGTGGCGGTCGCCGCCGCCCGATTGCTGCGAGACGTAGAAGCGCTGCGGCACCAGCAGGTGCAGCTGCTCCTTCGCGCGCGTCATCGCCACATAGAGCAGGCGCCGCTCCTCCTCCAGCTCCTCGGTCGTGCCCGTGGCCATGTCGCTGGGGATGCAGCCGTCCACCACGTTGAGCACGTGCACCGCCTTCCACTCCTGGCCCTTGGCGCTGTGGATGGTGGACAGGATCAGGTAGTCCTCGTCGCGCAGCGGCGGGCCGCTCTGGTCGCTGGTCACCTCGGGCGGGTCGAGCGTCAGCTCGGTGAGGAAACGCTCGCGGCTGCCGTAGCCCGCGGCCAGCCGCGCGAGCTGTTCGCAATCGAGCTTGCGCACCTGCGCGTCGTCGTGCAGGCGCTCCAGCACCGGCAGGTACCAGGACTTCGCCAGTTCCATGTCGGCCGGCCAGGCGAGTTCCGCGTCGTTCAGTTTCGCGTACAGCGATGCGAGTTCGCTCCAGCCTTCCCTGGCGGACGACGGCGGCTCGAAGGCCTGCAGGGCCTGGTGCGGATCGCTCGCCTCGCCCAACGCATCGAGCAGGCGCGTGGCGGTGGCGGCACCGACGCCGGGCACCAGCTGGGCGACGCGAAAGCCCGCCATGCGCCCGCGCGGATTCTGCGCGAAGCGCAACAGCGCCATCAGGTCCTTGATGTGCGAGGCCTCGAGGAATTTCAGCCCGCCGAACTTCACGAACGGGATGTTGCGGCGGGCGAGCTCCAGCTCCAGCGGCGCGCTGTGGTGGCTCGCGCGGAACAGCACCGCCTGCGCCTTCAGTGGCGCGCCGGCCTCGCGCTGGCGCAGCACCTGGTCGGCGACCCAGCGCGCCTGCTGCGCCTCGTCCGGCACCAGCACCAGCTGCGCGCGCTGCGAAGATGCCTTGTCGGTGAACAGGTCCTTGGCGTGCCGCTCGCGCGCCGCCGCGATCACCGCGTTGCTCGCTTCGAGAATGGGCTGGGTGCTGCGGTAGTTGCGCTCCAGCGTGACGATGCGCGCCGGCTGCGCGAAGCGGTGCGGGAAGTCCAGGATGTTGCGCACCGTGGCGCCGCGGAACGAGTAGATGCTCTGCGCGTCGTCGCCCACGACGGTGACGCCCTGCCCGGTGGGCTTGAGCCCGAGCAGGATCTGGGCCTGCAGCCGGTTGGTGTCCTGGTATTCGTCGACCAGCACGTGGTCGAAGCGCGCGCCGACTTCCTCGGCGAGCGTGGGCTCGGCCATCATGTCGGCCCAGAACCCGAGCAGGTCGTCGTAGTCCAGCACGTTCTGCTGCTGCTTGGCCTCCACGTAGGCGCCGAACAGCTTCTTGAGTTCGTCCTCCCACTGCGTGCACCACGGGTAGACCGACTGCAGCACCAGGCCCAGCGGATCGCGGGTGTTCAGCACGCGCGAATAGATGCCCAGGCAGGTGCCCTTGAGCGGGAAGCGCTTCTTCTGGTCGGCCAGCCCGATCTCGTGCCGCACGAGGCCCATCAGGTCCTCGGCGTCGCCCCGGTCGTGGATGGTGAAGTTCTCCTCCAGCCCGATGCGCGGCGCGTATTCGCGCAGCAGGCGCGCGCCGATGCCGTGGAAGGTGCCGCTCCACGGCAGGTCGGGCAGCGCCTGCGTGCCGGGCAGGCCCAGCGCCTGCTGCAGCACGCCGCCCACGCGCCGCTCCATCTCCTGGGCGGCCCGCCGGCTGAAGGTGAGCAGCAGCATGCGCTGCGGGTCCGCGCCGTGGCGGACCAGGTTGGCGACGCGGTGCGCCAGCGTGTTGGTCTTGCCCGAGCCGGCGCCCGCGATCACCAGCAGCGGCCGGGTGTCGGCAGCGCTCTCGCCGGTGCCATGCGTGGCGGCTTCGCGCTGCTGCGGGTTGAGGGATGCGAGCGGATCGGGAGACTGCAGGTCCATGGCGGCTGTATGTTAATCCAGTGATCCCCTCCAGCCTCCGGTCGGCACTGCCTCCTGGACCGACCAGACGCCGATCGCCGGCGGCCGCTTCCATCCGCCCGCCTGGCGCGCGGAGTGCCGCGGGTAAATGCCGGGTAAAAGGGTGTACGCGGCCGGACGGGTGGGCGGCAGCCGGTAGACTGCGCTGCGCCTTTGCCGTGTTTCCTGGAGTTTTCCCCATGCGCCTCGTTCCCACCATGCTGGCCCTGGGCCTTGCCCTCGCCGTCGTGGCCGCGCCGGCGCAGATCAAGCCCTCGCCGCGCTATTCCAGCCCCTCGCTCACTCTCCCACCGAGCGCGGCCCCTGCCCCCGCACCCGCGGCAGCATCCGCACCGAAGAACCCGGACGAAGAGCTGGCGCGGGCCGGCCAGACCGCAGCCCACGGGTGGCTGCTGCTGCTCGATCGCAAGGACTGGGGCACGGCCTGGGACGCCTCCAGCCAGGTGTTCCGCCAGTCCGTGCCGCTGCCGGCGTGGATGGACGGCATCCCCAAGCTGCGCGATCCCTTCGGCGCCTTCATCGAGCGCCAGCCGGTCGACGCCACGTACAAGACCACGCTGCCCGGCCGGCCGGCCGGCGACTACGTGACGGTGCTGTTCAAGAGCCGCTTCGCCAACAAGGCGGACGTGGAGGAAACGGTGACCACCGTGCGCGAGCCGGACGGCCGCTGGCGCGTCACCGGCTACACGGCGCGCTGAGGCTTGAGCGAGGCGTTCGGCAGGGCCTTGCCGGCCTTGGCGAATTGCAGGCGCAGCGTGGGGAGCTGCCGCTCCACCCAGGCCTTGAGCACCGGGTCCTCGGCCTGCAGGGCGACCCGCTCGTAGTTGCTGATGTCGACCTGGTACGACTTGATCACCACCTCGTCGACGTAGAGCCGGTCGAACTTCGCCCCATTGAGCTTCGCCAGCTGCTTGAGCAGCTTGGCGTGCTCGTTGGTCGCCAGCGGCATCGCCATGCCGCGCGCGTGCAGCAGCCGCAGCAGCTCGGGCTGCGCGGTCTGCTGGCGCGCCAGCAGGCTGTGCGCCAGCTCCTTCACCGCCGGATTGTTGGAGCGGGTGAGGGCGACGCGCGCGCCCTCCGCCTGGAAGCGCATGTTGGCGGCACTGAGCTGCAGGAAGCGGCGCTCCAGGCGCTGCGCCGGCGTCAGCGGCTTCGCATCCGCCACCGACGACGCGGCATACCCCGGCGCGCGGGCCGTCGTGGCCGCCGCGGGCAGCGCCGCCAGCGCGGCCGCCGCCACCATCCCCCAGATCGCCGTGTGCATGCCTGCCCCCTCCTCGGACACGCGACGGAGCCGCTCAGCGCTTGCCGGCTCCCATCGCAGCTGCATTCTTGCCCGATTGCGGCAATTTTTCCGCCGCCGCGAGGTGGTCCCGCAGCACGGGCAGGGTCTTGTCGACGAAGGCCTTGAGCTCGGCGTCCTTCACGTCCTTGCGCGCCTTCTCGAACAGCTTGATGTCCTTCTCGTGCGCCTTGATGCCGACCTTGCGCACGAAGTCGCGGTCGAACTCCGCGCCGTTCTTCTTGCCCAGCTTGTCGATGTCGCGGCGCAGGGAGTGCCTGGGTGCGGCCGGCAGCTCCACGCCCTTGGCGTTGGCGAGCTGCACGAGCTCGTTGTTGGCGGCGGTGTGCTGGTCCACCAGCATGGTGGCGAAGGCCTTGACCTCCTGGTCGTTCGCCTTGGCCACTGCCAGCTGCCCGACCTGTACCTCGAACATCCCGCTGCTGGCGGCCTCCTCGATGAACTTGCGATCGCCGCGCGCGATCTTCCGGCTCGTGGCGGGCAGGTTGCGCGTGCCGGCGCCGGGTTGCGCCATCGGGGCGGACGGGCGGCCGATGGCGGACCGGTCCGTGCCGGCGGTGGTCTGGGCCTGCGCGGCACCCAGGCCGAAGGCCAGCGCCACCAGCGCCGGCAGTGCGAGAACGCGGGTCGATTTCATTGCATGCTCCCTGTCTGTCGTTGGAATCGGTGCCGGGAAAAAAAGGCGGCGCCGCATGCGGCGCCGCCGGTCCTGCTGCAGGCGCTCACTTGCGGGTGCTGCCGGAGCCGCTGCTCCCGGAGCTGCTGCCGCTGGAGCCGCCCGCGCTGCCGGAGCCGCTGCTGCCACTGGACCCCGTCGTGCCGCCCGAGCCGCCGCCCAGGCTGCTGCCGGACGTGCCGGAGCTGCCCGACGACCCGCTGCTGCCGCTCGTCCCGCTGCCCGTGCTGGCCGTGCCGCCCGCGCCATGCAGGCTGGTCGATCCGCTCTGGCCGGTGGAGCCGTAGCTGCCCTGCCCGGAGCCGCTGCCCACGCCGCCGGACATGCCGCTGGTGCCCGACGCACCGCTGCCCGGCCCCATGCTGTTCTGCCCCTGGCCGCCGCTGCGGCTGTTGCGCCAGCTGGTGAACTCGTCGCTGAACTTGCGATAGCGCTCCTGCCGCCACGACTGGTAGTCGTTGTCCAGGTTGCGGATCTGCTCTTCGCGCCACTGGTGGTATTCGGGGTCGTGGTGGGGGTGCTGGCCACTGCTGCTGCCGTAGCTGCTGCCGCCCTGGTTCCAGCTCGAGCCCTGGCTGCCGTAGCCGCCGACATCCTGGCCGCCGCCGCTCCAGCTGCTGCCCTGCCCGTGGCTGCCGCCCTGGCCATAGCCCTGGCTGTGCCCACCGCCGTAGCCCGTCTGGCCGTAGCTGCCCGTGCCGCCGCCGAAGCTGCCCTGGCCGCTGCCGTAGCCGCCACCCTGGCTGCCGCCGTACTGGGCGCCGCCGTAGCCCTGTCCGCCCGAGCCGTAGCCCTGGCTGCCGTAACCCTGGCCGCCGGCATGGCTGCCCTGGCCCGTGCCGCCGGCGGGGCTGCCGTAGCTGCCCTGGTTGTAGCTGCTGCCCTGGCCGCCGTAGCCCGGCTGGTTGTGGCCTTGGCCGCCCTGCCAGCCCTGGGTGCTGCCATAGCCGCCACCGCTCTGGCCATAGCCCTGGCTGGCGCCATAGCCGCCACCGGCCTGCCCGTAGGTGCCGCCGCCCATCTGCCCGTAGCTGCCCTGGCTGCCCATGCCGCCGCTCATCTGGCCGTAGCCGCTGCCGCCCATGCCGCCACCTTGGCCGTAGCCGTGCATGCCGCCACCCTGGCCACCGCCCCAGCTGCCCTGCTGGCCGCCATAGCGGCCCCAGTCGCTCTGGCCGGACTGGCCCGACGGGCCGCCCCAGCTGCCCTGGCCGTAGCTGCTGGCGCCCGCGCCGCCGAAGCCGGAGGACTGCATGCCGCCCGCATTGCGGCCACCGCCGAATTCGCTGCCTTCGCCGCGGCCCCAGCTGCCGCCGCCCTGCTGGCCGCTGGCGTAGTCGGGGCCCGACTGGCCGCGGCCATACCCGTGGCCTTCGCCGCCGTAGCCGCCGTACCCCGAGGATTGCTGCGATCCGAATTCGGATCCGGAGCGCTGGCCGCCGTAGCCGGCCTGCGAGCCTTGCGAACCCGGGGATCCCTGCGCTGCCTGCGAGCCTTGCGATCCATAGCCGCCCTGCTGGCTGCCCCAGCCGCCGCGCGCCTCGCTGCCGCTCATGCCCTGGCCACGATCCTGCTGCTGGTCGCTGCTGCCCCAGCGGCCCTGGCGGTCGCGGTCCTCGTAGTCACGAGATGCCATGTCTCATTCTCCTTCTGGATGCTGTCGGTCGATGCTGACGAAGGACTTCCCGGCCTCACGAGCGATGGCCCACGTCCTCCATCAAGCGGTCACCTTAGGACTGCGGCGCTGACAGCCCTGTCGGACAACATCCGCAGGAATGTAGGACTGCTGTTCCGTGCTGAAACGATCAGCATCGAGCTTCACGCAGCCTTTGCTTGCGCGCCGGCCGGGATTGACACCGCGGGTGCAAGATCCACGACAGTCACCTGAAGGAGCAGTACGTCATGGGAAGCAAGACCCGCATCATCGGCATTGCAGCCGCCATCGCAGCGAGCGCCGCGCTGTTCGCCGCGCCCGCGCAGGCGCGCACGTCCATCAACCTGTCGATCGGCACGGGCGTGCCGTACGGCTATGTGCAGCCGGGCTATGCGTACACGCAGCCGGGCTACGTCTACAGCCAGCCGAGCTATGTGTACACGCAGCCCAGCTACGTCTACACCGAGCCGAGCTACGTCTACACGCAGCCCAGCTACATCTACTACGACAACCATGGCCACGGCCAGCGCCGGCACTACAACCGCGGCTGGTCCAACGACCGCGACCACGACGGCGTGCCGAACCGCTTCGACCGCCGGCCGAACAACCCGCGCCGTTACTGAGCCAGCGGCCTGATCGCGCTCAGTGGGCGTGCGAGAGCACGCTCACCAGCGTGACCAGCCCGATGCCGACCAGCAGCCAGGCGATCTGCGCCAGCGTCTCGCGGGCGCCGAGCCGCTTCTGCAGCTGCGGGATCAGGTCGGCCAGCGCCACGTAGATGAAGCTGCTGCTGGCCACCACCAGGAAGAACGGCAGGTAGTCGACCAGCCGGTCGACCAGCCACCATCCCACCAATCCCCCCAGCGGCGTGACCGCGCCCGCCAGCGAGACCTTCACCAGGGCCGCGCGGCGGCTGCTGCTCGTCTGGCGCAGCACGGCGAGGTCGCCGATGTGGTGCGGCACCTCGTGCGCGAGCACCGCCAGCGCGGCGACCCAGCCCAGGCGCGCGTCGGCCACGAAGGCGGAGGCGATCAGGATCCCGTCGCCGAAGCAGTGCACGCTGTCGCCGGTGAGCACGGCCCAGCCGCCCGAACGCACCGCCGGCTCCGCCAGCTGCGGCCCTGGATGCGCGGCGTGCGCGTGATGCGCGTGCGCGTGCCCCGCGTGCGCATGCTCGTGGCCCGGTCCCTCTTGCGCATGGTGATGCTCGTGGCCGTGGTGCCAGAGCTCCGCCTTGTCCAGGAGGAAGAAGAACACCAGCCCCACGAGCAGCGTCCCGAACAGGGCCTGCGCGTCGTGGCCGCTCTCGAGCGCCTCCGGCAGCAGGTGCATGAAGGCGGTGGCCATCAGCGCGCCGGCCGCCAGGCTCAGCAGGTGCTGTTCGGCCGGCCCGCGGTCCTGCGGGCCCGCGCCGGGCAACCAGCCCAGGCGCATCAGCGCGGCGGCGAGCCAGACACTGCCGATGCCGGCGGCGAGCGTGGCGAAGAGGATGGCGATCAGGGTCACGTGAAAAGCCGCCCCTGGGGGCGGCCGGCAGCAGGGTCGTTGTTCTCGGGCTCAGGCCACGCCGTGTGTCTTGAACCAGTCCAGCGCGCGCTTCCATCCGTCTTCCGCCGCCTGCCTGACGTAGCTTGGGCGGTAGTCGGCATGGAAGCCATGCGGCGCCTGCGGGTACACGACGATCTGCGAGGCCTTCGCAGCCGGCGTTCCTTCCGCCAGCGCGGCCTTCATCTTAGCAACCGTGTCCAGCGGGATGCCCGTGTCCTTCTCGCCGTACAGGCCCAGCACCGGCGCCTTGAGGCTGCCCACGAGGTCCACCGGGTTGCGCGGCGCCAGTTCGGAAGGCGTGCCGACCAGGCGGCCGTACCAGGCCACGCCCGCCTTGATGGGCGCATGCGCGGCGTACAGCCAGACGATGCGCCCGCCCCAGCAGAAGCCCGTGACGCCGGCCCGGCTGGCGTCGCCGCCGTGCGTGCCGGCCCACTTCAGCGCGCCGTCGAGGTCGGCCATCACCTGCGCATCGGGCACTTTCGAGACGACCTCCGCCATCAGCCTGGGGATGTCGGTGTACTGGCGCGCGTCGCCCTGGCGCTTGTACAAGTCCGGCGCGATCGCGAGGTAGCCGGCGCGGGCGAAGCGGCGCGCCGTATCGGCGATGTACTCGTGCACGCCGAAGATCTCCTGCACCACGAGGATCACCGGCAGGTGGGTCCTGCCGGTCGGCGCCGCCACGTACGCGGGCACCTGGAAGCCGTTGACGTCGTAGCTGGTCTCGCCGACGGTGAGGCCCTCGGCGGTGGTGTGGATCGCGGTCTGCGCCATCAGCGGCGCGGCCGCGGCCGCGTAGCCGACGCCCAGCGCCGTCTTCAGCGCGGTGCGCCGCGTGGCGCCTTCGAGGGTGGATTCGCCCGGCCGCAGCGAATCGAAATCCTTCTCCAGGTCTTCGCGAAGCATGGACACTCTCCCGTGGGGTGGAAAGCGCGCAGTCTAGTGACCCGCTGCACAATGTGCGCTTCGCTTCAAGGAGTAACCCCATGCCGACGATCCGCGTCGAGCTGTTCGAGGGCCGCACCCCCGAGCAGAAGAAGAACCTGGTGAAGGCGCTGACGGCCGCCTGCGTCGAGGCGCTGGGCAGCAACCCCGAATCGGTGGACATCCTGCTGTTCGACGTCAAGCCTTCGGACTGGGCCACGGGTGGCGAGCTCTGGTCCGAGAAGAAGAAGCAGGGCTGAGTGGCCACCGCTTCGCGCCCGCGGCTGGTGGTGGGCATCAGCGGCGCCTCGGGCTCCATCTACGGCATCCGCCTGCTCGCGATGCTGCAGCGGCTGGACGTGGAAACCCACCTGGTCCTCAGCAACTCGGCGCAGGTGACGCTGGGGCACGAGTCCGACGTGTCGGTCGACGCATTGCGGGCGATGGCGGACCACTGCCATGCGCCGTCGGACATCGGCGCCTCCATCGCGAGCGGCTCGTTCCGCACGCTGGGCATGGTCGTCGCGCCGTGTTCGATCAAGACGCTGTCCGAAATCGCCAGCGGAGTGACCAGTTCCCTGCTCACGCGCGCAGCGGACGTGGCGCTGAAGGAGCGGCGGCGGCTGGTGCTGATGGTGCGCGAGACGCCCTTGCACCTGGGGCACCTCCGCAGCATGGCGGCCGCCACCGAAGCCGGCGCGATCGTCTACCCGCCGGTGCCGGCCTTCTACGCCAAGCCGGCGAGCCTGGAGGAGATGGTGGACCAGACGCTGGGGCGGGTGCTGGACCTCTTCGGACTGGAGTCTCCGGACGTGCGGCGGTGGGATCCGCGGAATTCCTGAATACCGACAGCCGGACGCAGAGGACGCAAAGGGTACGCAGAGGACGCAAAAAAGACAAAGAAACTTAGAAGGTTTTCTTTTGCGTCCTCTGCGTACCCTTCGCGTCCTCTGCGTCCGGAAGTCCGCCTTTCTAATGCGCTTCTTCCCAATTGGCGCCCACCCCGATTTCGGCGAGCAGCGGCACGCGCAACTCGGCCACCGCGGCCATGATCCGCGGGATCTCGGTCCTGAGCCACTCCACTTCGTCTTCGGGCACCTCGAACACCAGTTCGTCGTGCACCTGCATGATCATCTTCGTGCGGCGCTGCTCGCGCTCCAGCACCTTCTGCACCTCGATCATCGACATCTTGATCAGGTCCGCCGCGGTGCCCTGCATCGGCGCGTTGATCGCCTGGCGCTCCGCGCTGCCGCGCCGCGGGCCGTTCGGTGAATTGATCTCCGGCAGGTACAGGCGGCGGCCGAACACCGTCTCGACGAAGCCGCGGCTCTTGGCGGACAGGCGCGTCTCGTCCATGTACTGCTTGACGCCCGGATAGCGCTGGAAATAGCGCTCGATGTAGTTCTTCGCCGCCGCCGTCTCGATGCCCAGGTTGCGCGCGAGACCGAAGGCGCTCATGCCGTAGATCAGCCCGAAGTTGATCACCTTTGCGTAGCGGCGCTGCTCGCTCGAGACCTGGTCCGGCGGCAGGCCGAACACCTCCGCCGCCGTGGCGCGGTGCACGTCCAGCTTCTCGCGGAAGGCGCGCAGCAGCGCCTCGTCCTCGCTGATGTGCGCCATGATGCGCAGCTCGATCTGGCTGTAGTCGGCACTCGCGATGCAGCTACCCGGCGGCGCGATGAACGCCTCGCGGATGCGCCGGCCTTCCACGGTACGGATCGGGATGTTCTGCAGGTTCGGGTCGTTGCTCGAAAGCCGCCCCGTCACCGCCACCGCCTGCGCGTAATGCGTGTGCACGCGGCCCGTGCGCGGATGCACCATCTGCGGCAGCGTGTCGGTGTACGTGCCCTTGAGCTTCGACAGGCTGCGGTGCTCCAGGATCTTCGCCGGCAGCGGATAGTCTTCCGCCAGCTTCTCCAGCACCTCCTCGTCGGTGCTCGGCGCGCCACTCGCGGTCTTCTTCACCACCGGCAGGCCCTGCTTGGTGAACAGGATCTCGCCGATCTGCTTGGGGCTGCCCAGGTTGAAGGGCTGGCCCGCGAGGTCGTGCGCGTCGCGTTCGAGCTGCATCATGCGCTGCCCGAGTTCGGTGCTCTGCTTCGCCAGCGCCTGCGCGTCGATCAGCACGCCGTTGCGCTCGATGCGGTACAGCACCTCGCTGCACTCGATCTCCAGGTCGTAGATGAAGCGCAGCTTCGAGTCCTTCTCCAGCCTGGCCCACAGGGCCCGGTGCACGTCGATGGTCTGGTCCGAGTCCTCGCACGAGTATTCGGACGCCTTGTCGATGGGCACCTGGTTGAAGGTGATCTGGTGCGCGCCCTTGCCGGCGATGGTCTCGAAGTCGATGCCGGTGCGCCCCAGGTGGCGCTCCGCCAGGCTCGCCAGGCTGTGCGGCTTGTGCACTTCGAGCACGTAGCTCTCCAGCATCGTGTCGTGCACGTAGCCCTGCACCTCGATGCCGTGGTTGGCGAACGCATGGCGGTCGAACTTCACGTGCTGGCCGAGCTTGTGCTTGTCCGGGTTCTCCAGCCAGGGCTTGAAGCGCTGCAGCACCTCGTCGCGGGGCAGCTGGTCGGGCGCCCCCTGGTAGTCGTGCGCCAGCGGGATGTAGCAGGCCAGGCCCGGCTCGGTGCTGAAGGAGAGGCCGACGATGTTCGAGCGCATCTCGTCGAGCGAGTCGGTCTCGGTGTCCAGCGCCACCAGGGAGGCCGCCTCGATGCGCTCCAGCCACGGCGCGAGCTGGTCCCAGGTGAAGATCGTCTCGTAGTGCAGCGTGGTGGCCTGCGACAGGCCGGAGAGGTCCGGCTCCTCGAACGCGCCGCCGGGCGGGCGCTCCCCGGGGCCGACGCGTTTCCTGCTGCGGTGCTCCTCGATCAGCTCCGGCGGCACGTCGTGCGTCTCGAGCTGGCGTGCCAGCCCCTTGAAGCCGTAGCGTTCGTAGAAGGCCTTGAGCTTTTCCACGTCCTGCCCGCCGATCACGATGTCCTGCAGGTCCGGGAAGCCGGGGATGTGGTCCTTCAGGTCGCAGTCGGTGCGGATGGTCAGCAGCTGGCGGCCCTTGGGCAGCCATTCGAGCGCGCGGCGCAGGTTCTCGCCCACGGCGCCCTTGACCTTGTCGGCGTTGGCGATCAGGTTGTCGAGCGAGCCGTATTCCTGCAGCAGCTTGACGGCCGTCTTGGGCCCGACCTTGTCGACGCCCGGTACGTTGTCGACCGCGTCGCCCACCAGCGTCTGGTAGTCCACCATCAGCCGCGGCGGGACGCCGAACTCCGTCTCCACGCCCTGCAGGTCGCGGCGCCGGTCGTTCATGGTGTCGATCACGACGACCTGCTCGTTCACGAGCTGCGACAGGTCCTTGTCGCCGCTGGAAATGATGGTCTGCACGCCGGCGCGCGTGGCCAGGCAGGCCAGCGTGCCGATCACGTCGTCGGCCTCGACGCCGGGCACGTTGAGCACCTTCCATCCGAGCAGCTGCACCACCTCGTGGATCGGGTCGATCTGCGTGCGCAGCTCCGGCGGCATGGGCGAGCGCGTCGCCTTGTACGCGGGATACAGTTCGTCGCGGAAGGTGGCGCCGGGGGCATCGAACACGCACACCGCGTAGTCCGCGCGCACGTCGCGGCGCAGCTTCTGCATCATGTTGATCATGCCGCGGATGGCGCCGGTGGCCGGGCTCGTGGGGTCGCCGGGCACCGCGCGCAGGTCGGGCATCGCATGGAAGGCGCGATAGAGGTAGCTGGAGCCGTCGACCAGCAGCAGCACCTTGGGTTGGGGTTGGGGGACTTCGTCGGTCTCGCTCATAGGCCTGGGATTGTGCCTGCGGACACCGGCAGGACCGGTAGGCTGGCGGCGGAGCGCGAGCGAAACCCCAGCGTTCCGCGAAGCGCTGGGGTTCGGGCTTCGCCGCTCACCGCCAGCCTACAATCGGCACCATGCGCGCGAGTTTCCTCCTCCTGGCCCTGCTCCCCGCCTGCGTCCTCGCGCAGGCCACGATCGAGCGCGAGGCTGGCGTGGATCCGCGCCGGAACCAGAAGATCGAGCGCATCCGCATCGAGGATGGCGGCAACCGCATCGAGGAACTGCGCGTGGGCGGCCAGACGCAGAACATCACCGTGCAGCCCAAGGCGAACGTGCCGGCCTACGAGATCCAGCCGGACGACATGGGCCGCAGCCGCCCTTCGGAAAGCCGCGAAGGATTCTCCAGCCGCAAGCCGCGCGTCTGGAACATCCTGGGCTTCTAGGGATGCACGCCCCCACGCTCCTCACTTCGTGTAGTCGCTGCCCCCCGAGGGGGCGCAAGCCTCCTAGAGGCGGCTCGTCGGAGGCTTGATGCACGCCCCCACGCTCCTCACTTCGTGTAGTCGCTGCCCCCCGAGGGGGCGCAAGCCTCCTAGAGGCGGCTCGTCGGAGGCTTGATGGCGGTCTTCACCGAAGTCTCGGAGACCGAGGCCAGCGAACTGCTGCGCGCCCTGAACCTGGGCGAGCTGCGCGAGCTGCGCGGCATCCAGAGCGGCATCGAGAACACCAACTACTTCGTGACCGCCGCGGACATGTTCGGCACGCGCGAATACGTGCTGACGCTGTTCGAGCGCCTCACCTTCGAGCAGCTGCCGTTCTACCTGCACCTGATGAAGCACCTGGCGCAGCACGGCATCCCCGTGCCCGACCCGCAGGCGGACCGCAGCGGCGACATCCTGCACACCGTGGCCGGCAAGCCCGCCGCGCTGGTCAACAAGCTGGCCGGCAAGCACGAACTGGCGCCCGGCCCCGAGCACTGCGCCCAGGTCGGCGCGATGCTCGCCCGCATGCACCTGGCCGGCCGCGACTACAACCGCCGCCAGCCCAACCTGCGCGGCCTCGCCTGGTGGAACGAGACGGTGCCGCTGGTCCTGCCCTTCCTGGACGAGGCGCAGGCCGCGCTGATCCGCGGCGAACTGGCCTACCAGAACCACGTCGCGGCCGGCGCCCCCTACGCCGCCCTGCCGCGCGGGCCGGTGCACGCCGACCTCTTCCGCGACAACGTGATGTTCGAGGAAGGACAGCTCACCGGCTTCTTCGACTTCTATTTCGCCGGCGTCGACTGCTGGCTGTTCGACCTGGCCGTGTGCCTCAACGACTGGGCGATCGACCTGCCCACGGGCCGCCACGACGCCGGGCGCGCCGCCGCCTTCGTCGAGGCGTACGCCGCGGTGCGGCCGCTCTCGCCGGCCGAGCGCCAGCTGCTGCCTGCCATGCTGCGCGCCGGGGCGCTGCGCTTCTGGATCTCCCGCCTGTGGGACTTCCACCTGCCGCGCGAGGCCTCCCTGCTCAAGCCGCACGACCCCACGCACTTCGAGCGGGTGCTGCGCGAACGCATCGCGCATCCTGTGACGGCGGCCTCCCTTTGACGCGGCCACGGGGTGGACGCGGGGCCTTGCGTTAAATTCCCCTCGTGAAACTCAACATCGTTCCCGCCCGCACCGGTTTCGTGTGGGTGAAGCTCGGGATGCGCACCTTCCTGAAGCAACCGCTGGCGCTCACGGGCCTGTTCTTCATGTACATGGCGGGCGTGCTGGTGCTGTCGCAGCTGCCCTTCGTGGGCTCGGTGCTGGGGGCCATGCTGGTGCCGGCCGCCACCCTCGGCCTGATGGCCGCCACGGCCGAAGCCGCGAGCGGGCGCTTCCCCATGCCTTCCGTCCTGATCAGCGCCTTCCGCGCCGGCCGCCAGCGGGCGCGCGCGATGCTGGTGCTGGGCGCGATCTACACCGTGGGTTCGATGCTCGCCACGCTGCTGGCCAGCGCCCTGGTGGGGGAGCCCGGTGCCGCCGTCGCGGCCGACAGCCAGAGCCCGCCGCTGGATGCGCGCTCGCTCGTCGCGCTGGTGCTGCACACGCCGCTGGTGATCCTGTTCTGGCATTCGCCGGCGCTGGTGCACTGGCACGGCATCGCGCCCGTCAAGAGCCTGTTCTTCAGCGCCGTCGCCTGCTTCCGCAACCTGGGCGCGATGCTGATGTACGCCGTGACCTGGCTGGGGGTCTTCGTGGTCGTGGCCTTCGTCTTCAGCTCGGTGGGCATGATGCTGGGCGGCGTGGCCGTGGCCCGCAGCGTGATGCTGCCCACCGTGCTGCTGCTGGTCGCGATGTTCTCGACCTCGCTGTACTTCACCTTCCGCGACAGCTTCGACCCCGACGACGAGCTGGCGGAACCGCAACCCGCCCCTCCCGAAGAAAGCGCACCATGAACCAGCACATCCTGCAAGGCCGCAGCGTCGACGAGGTGCTGTGGTTCCGCCGCCGCAGCGTCCTGCGGGCGGCTGCCGCTTGGACGGCCACGGGCGGCTTCGCCGGCGCGCTCGCGCAGCAGCGCAGCAACGTGGTGGAGCTGCGCGGCGACGTGCTGCTCAATGGCCGGCCGATGCGGCCGCAGCAGTTCGTCCAGACCGGCGACGCGCTGGAGACGGGGCCGGATGCGCACATCGTGTTCGTGATTGGCAACGCCGCCTTCCAGCTGCGGCAGAACACGCGCATGGCGGTGGAGCGCGGCGTCACGCTCAACACCGTGAGCCTGCTGCGCCTGCTGACCGGCGCGGTGGCCGCCGTGTGGGGCAAGGGCACGACGCGCCAGATCGTCACGCCCACCCTCACCGCCGGCATCCGCGGCACGGGGACCTACCTGGAGGTGCGGCCGCAGGAGGACCTGCGCACCTACTTCTGCAATTGCTATGGCGTGATCGACATGGCGGCGGGCCGCGAGCGCGTGGTGTCCGAATCGGAGTACCACCAGTCCTTCTGGGGCGAGCCGGCGCCGGTCAACGGCCGCCTGCTCACGCCGGCGCGGGCGATCAACCACACCGACGAGGAAATGGAGTTCCTCGCCCAGCTGGTGGGGCAGCGCACGCCCTGGCAGGTGGCGGGGCGGCGCGGCGACCACGACGGCTCGGGCTACATGGAGCCGCAGCCGGGGCGGACGCACCCCGCCGCGCGCTAGCTAGGTCCTCGCCGGGCCGCCACCGGGCACGCCAAACGGGAATTCCGTAGGCTGGCGCTGGAGCGCCAGCGAAAGCCCAGCGATGCGCGAAGCGCCGCGGACGTAGGCTGGCGGTGACGCGCGAAGCGCCGGAACCCCAGCGCTGGGGTTGCGCTGTCGCTCCACCGCCAGCCTACTTTCCAGCGCCAGATCCTCCCCCAGCCTACGGCACCGGCGTCAGCTTCGCCACCGCCAGCGCCAGCCACTTCTGCCCGTGCCGCGGGAAATCGATCTGCGCCCGGGCGTCCTGGCCGGTGCCCTCCAGGGTCATGACCTTGCCTTCGCCGAACTTGGCGTGGAACACCTTCATGCCCGCGCGCAAGCCATGCGCGGGTTCCGCCTTTTGCGCCGGCACCGCCGGATTGGCAAAGGTTTCGCTGGAACGGCCGTACCCGGCCGAGCCTCCGCGCGAGGTCGGATAGCCCATGCCGAAGCCGAAGGCCGAGCCGCCGAAGCTCTGGTTCTTCGGCGTCAGCCACTTGAGAGCGCCCTCGGGCAGTTCGTCGAAGAAACGGCTGCGCACGTTGTAGCGCGTCTGCCCGTGCAGCAGCCGCGTCTGCGAGTGGCTGAGGTACAGGCGCTGGCGCGCCCGCGTGATCGCCACGTACATCAGGCGCCGCTCCTCCTCCAGCCCGTCGTGGTCGGACAGCGAGCGTTCGCTCGGGAACAGGCCCTCCTCCAGGCCGGTGACGAACACGCAGTCGAATTCGAGGCCCTTGGCGGAGTGCACCGTCATGAGCTGCACCGCGTCCTGCCCCGCCTGCGCCTGGTTGTCGCCGGACTCCAGTGCGGCATGCGTCAGGAAGGCGGCCAGCGGCGACAGCGTCTCGCCCGTTTCCGCATCGGGCGGCACGTAGTCCGGCGCCGGCTCGTTGATCTCCGGCAGGCTGGGATCCAGCCCCTGGCTGGCCGGCGACTGCCGCAGCACGGTGGCGCCGAGCTCGTCGATCGGCAACGCCACCGCGTCGCGGCCGAAGCCTTCCTGCGTGACGAAGCTCTCCGCCGCGTTCACCAGTTCCTCCAGGTTCTCGATGCGGTCGGCGCCGTCGCGCTCGGCGCGGTAGTGATCGACGAGGCCGCTTCGCTGCAGCATCACTTCGATGATCTCGCGCAGCGTGAGCCCCTCGGTTTCCGTGCGCATGGCGTCGATCTTCGCCACGAAGGCGGCCAGGTTGGCGCCCGCCTTGCCGGTGGTGGACTTCACCGCGTCGTGCAGCGACGAGCCGGAGGCGCGCGCGGCGTCCTGCAGCTGCTCGATCGAGCGCGCGCCGATGCCGCGCGCCGGGAAGTTCACCACCCGCAGGAAGCTGGTGTCGTCCTGCGGGTTCTCCAGCAGCCGCAGGTACGACAGCGCGTGCTTGATCTCGGCCCGCTCGAAGAAGCGCAGGCCCCCGTAGACGCGGTAGGGCACTGCGGCGTTGAAGAGGCCCGTTTCGATCACCCGGCTCTGCGCGTTGCTGCGATAGAGGATCGCGATCTCGTGCCGCGGGATGCCCTCGCGCGCGAGCTGCCGCGCCTCCTCCACCAGCCATTGCGCCTCGGCCATGTCGGTCGGCGCTTCGTAGATCCGCACCGGCTCGCCCGGGCCCTGGTCGGTGCGCAGGTTCTTGCCCAGGCGCGTCTTGTTGTGCGCGATCAGCGCATTGGCCGAATCGAGGATGTTGCTGAAGCTGCGGTAGTTCTGCTCCAGCTTGATCTGGTGCTGCACCTGGAACTCGCGCACGAAGTCCGCCATGTTGCCCACCCGCGCGCCGCGGAAGGCATAGATGCTCTGGTCGTCGTCGCCCACCGCGAACACCGAGTTGCCGGGCCCCGCGAACATCTTGATCCACGCGTACTGCAGCTTGTTCGTGTCCTGGAACTCGTCGATCAGGATGTGGCGGAAGCGCCGGCGGTAGTGCTCGCGGATCGGGTCGTTGTCGCGCAGCAGCTCGTAGCTGCGCAGCATCAGCTCGGCGAAATCGACCACGCCTTCGCGCTGGCACTGCTCCTCGTAGAGCTGGTAGATCTCCACCTTGCGGCGGTCGTCCTCGGTGCGCACCTCCACCGCGTTCGCGCGCAGGCCCTCCTCCTTCGCGCCGGAGATGAACCACTGCAGTTCCTTGGCCGGGAAGCGCTCCTCGTCCACGTTGTGCTGCTTCATCAGGCGCTTGATGGCCGAGAGCTGGTCCTGCGTATCCAGGATCTGGAAGCCCTGCGGCAGGTTGGCCAGCTTCCAGTGCGCGCGCAGGAAGCGGTTGCACAGGCCGTGGAAGGTGCCGATCCACATGCCGCGCACGTTCACCGGCAGCATGGCCGCCAGCCGCGTCATCATTTCCTTGGCCGCCTTGTTGGTGAAGGTCACGGCCAGGACGTTGCCGGGGCCGACCTGGCCCGTGGACAGCAGCCAGGCGATGCGGGTAGTGAGGACGCGCGTCTTGCCGGAGCCCGCGCCGGCCAGGATGAGCGCGTGGGCGTCGGGCAGGATGACCGCCGCGCGCTGCTCGGCGTTGAGATGTTGCAGCAGCGGCGACTCGGTGACTTCTGGGAACATGGGGCATTGTAGGAACCCGGCCGGGAACCCAAGCGGCGTTCCCGGCATCTGAACGGCAGTGCTTCGAATCCTCGCCCCTTTCCTCCTGGCCGCGCCCCTGGCGGCGCAGGCGCTGTGCACCAGCGACGACGTGCCGGGCGCGAACACGCTCGTCGAGAGGTTCATCAGCGCGGATTGCCTGGCCTGCTGGCGCGACCGTTCCGACGGCCGTCCCGCCGCCGACACGCTGGTGCTCGACTGGATCGTCCCGGGCCTGAAGGCCGACGGCGCGGCGCTGGCCAGTGCCGCCAGCGACGAGGCCATGGAGCGGCTCGACTGGCTGCGCCACCGCACGCCGAAGACCGTCGAGACGGTCACCGGCAAGCGCGAGGGCCAGCCGGTGCACCTGCGGATCGCCCACGGCGAGGCCTTCAACGACTACATCGGCGTCTCGATGGAACTGCAGGATGCGGGCAGCGACGTGTGGCACGCCTGGCTGCTGCTGGTGGAAAAGATCCCGGCGGGCGCCGAGGGCACGCCCATCGCGCGCAACCTGGTGCGCAAGGTGTTCCGGCCCGAGTCCTGGTCCAAGGTCGGCCGCGGCTCAGGCGCGCTGGCGGAGACCCGCTCCATGCAGGTGCCCCAGTGGACGCACCCCGACCGGCTGCGCCTGGTGGCGGTGCTGCAGGATGGCCGGGGGCGTATCAGGGCTATCACCCAAACCGAATGTCGCGAGTGAGGCGGCGGCCGTAGAATCAATCACCGGGCCCAAGCATTTGTGGCCCGGTTTTTCGTGGGCGGGCCCTTGCGCCCCCCGGCAAGACCGGCGCCCACAGTCCAAGCGTCCACCTGTTGTTCAACAGTCCTCCGGAGCCTGGAATGGAAATCTTCGACTACGACAAAGTCCTGCTGCTGCCGCGCAAGTGCCGCGTGGAAAGCCGCTCCCAATGCGACCCCTCGATCGAGTTCGGCGGCCGTCGCTTCAAGCTGCCGGTAGTGCCGGCGAACATGAAGACCGTGGTGGACGAGACGATCTGCCTCTGGCTGGCGAAGAACGGCTACTTCTACGTCATGCACCGCTTCGACCTGGACAACCTGGCGTTCGTGCGGCGCATGAAGGAAGCGGGCGCCTTCGCCTCGATCTCGGTGGGCGTGAAGCAGCCCGATTACGTGACCATCGAGCGCCTGGCCGCCGAAGGCCTGGTGCCGGACTACATCACGATCGACATCGCGCACGGCCATTCGGACACGGTGCGCGACATGATCCGCCATATCAAGTCGAAGATGCCGGCCGCCTTCGTGATCGCCGGCAACGTCGGCACGCCCGAGGCGGTGATCGACCTGGAGAACTGGGGCGCGGACGCCACCAAGGTCGGCATCGGCCCGGGCAAGGTCTGCATCACGCGCATGAAGACGGGCTTCGGCACCGGCGGCTGGCAGCTCTCGGCGCTCAAGTGGTGTGCCCGCGTGGCGACCAAGCCGATCATTGCCGACGGCGGCATCCGCGAGCATGGCGACATCGCCAAGAGCATCCGCTTCGGCGCGACGATGGTGATGGTGGGCTCGATGCTGGCCGGCCACGAGGAGTCACCCGGCCAGACGGTCGAAGTCGACGGCCGCCTGTACAAGGAGTACTACGGCAGCGCCTCGGACTTCAACAAGGGCGAGTACAAGCACGTGGAAGGCAAGCGCATCCTCGAGCCGGTCAAGGGCAAGCTGCCCGAGACGCTGCGCGAGATGGAAGAAGACCTGCAAAGCTCGATCAGCTACGCCGGCGGCACCAAGCTGATGGACGTGCGGAAGGTGAACTACGTGATCCTGGGCGGCGACAACGCGGGGGAGCACCTGCTGATGTGACGGGCTGGGGCCGAAGGCAGGACTGCCGGACGCAGAGGGCGCAAAGGGTACGCAGAGGACGCAAAGAATACATTTTCAATGGGTGTTCTTTTGCGTCCTCTGCGTACCCTTCGCGTCCTCTGCGTCCGGTAGTTTGGTATTTCGCGCGATTCAAGCCCGCAGCAGATCCAGCGCCAGTTGCTGCAGCCGATGGCTCGGCTCCACCAGGGCGTCGAGCACGCTGAAGTGGTGCAGGCCCGGCAGCACCTCGCACACCGGCACGCGGCGCGCGCCCCAGGCTTCCTGGATCAGGCGGTTCTGGCGGTGGAATTCAGGGCTTTCCTCGCCACCCACCACCGAATAGAGCGTGCCGCCGCGCGGCGCCGGCAGCCGCGCCGGGCTCGCCTGCTCCACCTGCTGCGGCGTGAGCTGCAGCGTCGCCTGCAGGAAGGGCGTATGCAGGATCGGGTCCAGGTCGTGCAGGCCCGAAATCGACAGCGCGCTGCGCACCGTGTCGCGCGGCAGCGAAGCATCGAGCTGCGGCCACAGGCAGGTCAGCAGCATCGCGGCCAGGTGCCCGCCGGCGGAATGGCCCGCCACCACGATCCGGTTCGGGTCGCCGCCGAAGCGGTGCGCGTTGTGCCAGGTCCACGCCACGGCGCGCGCCATCTGCAGCGTGATCTGCGGGATCGTCACCGCCGGCGCCAGCGCGTAGTTGGGCACCACCACACAGGTGTTGTGCCGCGTGAACGCCGGCGCGACGAAGGAATGGTCGCTCTTGTCCAGCGAGCGCCAGTAACCGCCGTGGATGAACACGAGCACGGACCCGTCGCCCTGCTCGGCCGGAAAGACGTCGAGCGTCTCCCCGGGCTCCTTGCCATACGCCACGTCCAGCTCGCAGCGAAGCTCGCTGCGCGCCTTGCGCGACTCTTCGGCCCAGCGCGCGAAGTAGTCCGCATGGTCCGGCACCAGCGCCCGGTTGTTGTACATCCGGTCGTACCAGGCTCCGTCACCCCAATTCATATCCACTCCTCCGTTGTACCCCACCCCTTTTGCAACATCCTGTCACAATTTGTCAGCTTACGGTTGAGGTCGTCAGTTTGACGTAAAAGTATTCCGTATACAGAATACGGGCCCCATGGCCGCCCAACTCGTGCAACTGGAAGCCACGCCAGATCTCGTGGAGCGGGTCTACCGCACCCTGGGCGACGCGATCAGCGACGGCTCCCTGGCCCCGGGCCAGCGGATCACGCAGGAAGACATCGCGCAGCAACTCGCCGTGTCGCGCCAGCCGGTCTTGCAAGCCCTGCGCCTGCTCAAGCGCGACGGCTTCGTGCAGGATGCTCCCGGCCGCGGCCTGCAGGTGGCCGCGCTGGATGCGCAGTGGATCCGGCACGTGTACCAGGTGCGCGGCGCCCTCGATGCGCTCGCCGCGCGGCTGGCCGCCGGACTGCGCTTGCGGATCGACCCCGCCCTGCTGGAGGCCGGACGCCTGGCCGCCCGCGGGGACGACGTCGTCGCCATGATCGATGCGGACCTGGCCTTCCACGTCGCCCTGTACCGCGCCGCCGGCAACCCGCTGATCGAGGAAAGCGCGCAGCTGCACTGGCGCCACCTGCGGCGCGTGATGGGCGCGGTGCTGCAGCAGTTGCGCCAGCGCGAGCAGGTCTGGGACGAACACGAGGCGATCGCGCGCGCGATCGCCGCCGGCCGCGCCAGCGAGGCCGCGCGCCTGATCGAGGAGCACAGCCGCCACGCCAGCGAGAACCTCGGCGCGGGGCTGGACCACGTGCTGCAGGCACCGATGGCGACCGACCCGAGGAGACCCACGTGAGACTCACCCCCGCGCAACTCGAACAGTTCGACCGCGACGGCTACCTGTTCTTCCCCGGGCTGTTCGGCCCGGAGGAAACCCGCACGCTCACCGCCGCGGTGCCGGCGCTGTACGCCCGCCGCGAAGCCTTCAACGTGCGCGAGAAAGGCAGCGATGCCGTGCGCACCAACTTCGCGGCGCACCTGTACAGCGAGCCCTTCGCGCGGCTGGCGCGCCATCCGCGCATGGTGCAGCCGGTGATGGACCTCTTCGACGAGGCGGTCTACATGCACCAGTTCAAGATCAACGGCAAGATGGCCTTCGAGGGCGACGTCTGGCAGTGGCACCAGGACTACGGCACCTGGCTGAACGACGACATGATGCCCACCGAGCGCGCGATGAACGTCGCGATCTTCCTGGACGACGTCAACGAGTTCAACGGGCCGCTGATGTTCATCCCGGGCAGCCACAGGAAGGGCGTGGTCGATGCGCAGCACGACCTCACCACCACCAGCTATCCGCTGTGGACGGTCTCCAGCGACCTGATCCGGCAGCTGGTGGAACGCGCCGGCGGCAAGAACGGCGGCATCGTCAGCCCCAAGGGGCCGGCCGGCTCGATGATCCTGTTCCACAGCTGCCTGGTGCATGCGTCCACCAGCAACCTGTCGCCGTGGAACCGCGTCAGCGTGTACCTGAGCCTGTGCGCCGTCTCCAACCACATCCGCCGCTTCAAGCGGCCCGAGTACATCGCGCACCGCGACTTCACGCCGATCGCCTGCCTGCCGGACGACTGCCTGCTCAGGCCCTACCCCGTGGACCTGCCCTGGAAGGACGGCATGCCGGCCAGCGCGCTCGTCACTTCCCCTGACCCCATCGACCAGATCAAGAAAGCGACGGCGCAAGCCGTCATCCCCGCGTAGGCGGGGACCCAGGAGAAACCCAATGTCCCTGCACGCGAAACTCCAGCAACGCGCCGCCGAGCGCAAGCCGATCCGCGTCGGCCTGATCGGCGCCGGCAAGTTCGGCTCCATGTACCTGGCCCAGGTTCCCAACACGCCCGGGGTGCACCTGGCCGCCATCGCGGACCTGTCGCCCTCCAACGCGCGCAACAACCTGGCCCGCGTGGGCTGGAAGCCGGAACGCGCGCAGGCCTCGTCGATCGACGAAGCGCTGAGGACAGGCGCCACGCACGTCGGCGACGACTGGCAGGCGCTGGTGCGCCATCCCGCCATCGACGTCGTCGTCGAGTGCACGGGCCACCCCATCTCCGCCGTCGACCATTGCCTGGAAGCCTTCGCCAACCGCAAGCACGTGGTGAACGTGACCGTGGAGGCCGATGCGTTCTGTGGCCCGCTGCTCGCGCGCAAGGCGGCGGAGGCCGGCGTCGTCTACTCGCTGGCCTTCGGCGACCAGCCGGCCCTGATCTGCGACCTGGTGGACTGGGCGCGTACCTGCGGCTTCCCCGTGGTGGCCGCCGGCCGCGGGCACAAGTGGCTGCCGCACTTCAGCGAATCCACGCCCGACACGGTGTGGAACAACTGGGGCCTCACGCCGGAGCAGGCGCAGCGCGGCGGCCTCAACCCGAAGATGTTCAACAGCTTCCTCGATGGCTCCAAGCCCTCGATCGAGAGCACCGCGGTGGCCAACGCCACGGGCCTCGCGGTGCCGTCGAACGGCCTGCTCTATCCGCCCGCCAGCATCGAGGACATCCCCTTCGTCACGCGCCCGCGCTCCGAGGGCGGCGTGCTCGAACGCAAGGGCATGGTCGAAGTGATCTCCTCGCTGGAGGCGGACGGCCGCGCGATCCCGTACGAGATCCGCATGGGCGTGTGGGTCACGGTGGAAGCCGAGACGGAGTACATCAGGAACTGCTTCGAGGAGTACAAGGCCCACACCGACCCTAGCGGCCGCTACTTCACCCTCTACAAGCGCTGGCACCTGATCGGGCTGGAGGTGGGCGTGTCGGTGGCGAGCGTCGCGCTGCGCGGCGAAGGCACGGGCGTGCCCACCTGCTGGAACGCGGACGTCGTGGCCACCGCCAAGCGCGACCTGCAGCCGGGCGAAGTGCTCGACGGCGAGGGCGGCTACACCGTGTGGGGCAAGCTGCTGCCGGTCGACGCCTCGGTGCGCATGGGCGGCCTGCCGCTCGGGCTGGCGCACGACGTCAAGCTGGTGCGCCCGGTGAAGAAGGGCCAGAGCCTGAGCTGGGCCGACGTGGCGATGGACACCACCACCCACGCCTACAGGATCCGCCGCGAAATGGAGAGCCTGTTCGCACGCTGACGGATCCACTGATTGCAGCGGGGTCGCGGAAAGTGCTGCGCGGCTTTTGCTACAATGACGTTCGTTGTGGGGGGGTAGCTCAGCTGGGAGAGCGCCGCGTTCGCAATGCGGAGGTCGGGAGTTCGATCCTCCTCCTCTCCACCACAACATCCCTCGGGGGTTCTTAGCTCAGTTGGTAGAGCAGCGGACTCTTAATCCGTAGGTCGTAGGTTCGAATCCTACAGGACCCACCACCCCAACACCGCGTCAACGCTTAAAAGGCTGCTACAGAACACGTAGCAGCCTTTTTTCTTTGGGAGGCGCTGGTGACAGTCTGGTGACAGAGGTGTGCCGGTCTGGCAATTCCAGTCTCCCCGCGTGGCCGGTCGCGAAGTGCCCAGCCACTGTTGCTCAGCGTTGGGCGGATCAGCGACTCGGTCCGCGGCACGCGCCGCGTCAAGGGCGGGCGCAGCCCGGCCGAAGGCGCACCCTTGACGCGGCGCGCGCCGCACTACGCTGCGGGCTCGGGCAGGCTTCCATGGGAGGCCTGCCCCCGAGCCCGTCCGGCGGCGAGGACACCTCGGTTCCGTGTGGCCCTGTTGCATCTCATTGATGACTTCAGCGTTCGAACACTGCGCGCGTAGTCAGCGTTCCCATCCAGGCTCTGGCCGTGTCTTCTGCGCAACCGTGCGCTCCAGCCCTGGCAACTCCCGCTGCGGCTGCTTCTCGGGCGCCCTGTAGCGCACACCCGGCAACCAGCGCGCGTAGTTGACGACCGACCGGCCCAGTTCACGATCAGCCATGTCATCGGAAGACGCGAGCGCCTTGGCAATCTCGCACCAGGCCCGCGCCGCGGCACGGCGAACCGGGGTGAGCTTCGTGTCCGCGCTTGCTCCGCGCTCGCCAACGCGCCCTCGCTCCCGTGCCTTACGCTCCCAAAGCCGTTGATTGCGGTGCCGGCTGCCACGGGTAAGCTTCGACGAAGCGTCCGCTTCGATCCCCCAGCCGCGCAGCTTTTCTGCGAACACCTCGCGCCAGCGGCGCAGGTCCTGCTTGCGGGGATTGAGCCTTCGGCCGTCGCGACCTTCTGCGCGTACTGCAAGGTGAACATGCGGGTTCGCCTGGTGCGTGTGGAGCACCATCACATACCGGTGGTTCGCGAGTTCGGCCTTCGCGAATTCGCGCGCCGCATTGCGCACGATCTCCGGCGGCGTCCCGGCCGGCATCGACAACATGATGTTGAACGCCTCCCTCCGCTCGCTGTGCTCCGGGATCCGGCTTCCGCCACAGCGCCATTGATCGATCACGTCGCGCAAGGCGTCCGGCCCGTCGCGCACGACGCCGCGGTCGTCCTCGAAGCGGAGCCGGCCGGACTTGCTGATGTAGCGCAGGTGCGCCGCAATGACCCCCATGCCCCGACCGCCGCCGGTGACCTTGACCATCACCTGTGGCGCGTGGCGCACCACGATCGCCTGGATGCGCTGGCGCAGCGCGTTCGCGCGCGTGTGCAAGCCCGCGCCGGTGAGAACCGGCGTGCGGCTTCGCACGATGCGGTTCGATCCATAGAACAGCCGGTCGCCCCACTCCACTAGCACGCCATCGATAGGACTCGCAGTCATCGTGTGTCCTCCAGGGTGGCCAGCAGTCGCGATGCGAGATCGATGTGCCGTCGAACCTCGACCTCCAGCCTGCGCATGCTCTCGCCGTACTCGTTCGCTGCGTCCGCGGGCCTGCCCAAGTAGATCAACCGGATCACCGCGTTGATGTCGCCGCCCAGCACGGCCAGTTGATCGCAGGACTGCCGCAATGCAGCACGCACTGCATCTCGCTGCGCGACCGGTGCCGGCAACGGTGTCCCGACGACGAGCCGGCCAACGTAGTCGCCATAGCTCAGGCCGAGCAGGCGTGCGTTGACGACGAGCGCTTCGGCTTCGAGATCACCCATGCGCAGATGGAGCTTGGTCATGCCGCGCGATCGCGGTTCCCCCCGTTTGGTGGGTGACGGAAGGGAACCAGCCGCCGCGACAAGCGCGTCTCTGGCAAACGCCGCCACAGTCTGCCTGCGCCCGGCGGCAGCGGCTCGCACGGCCTCGCCCACGCCGCGCAGGTCGATCGACACGCGATCACGCGACGTCCTTGCCATGCCTGGCCACCCCGCGCCGAAGGCGGCGTGGCAGCCACTTTGTGGCAGCCCGCCTATCCTGCCTTACATCTCCTCCAACCTTCTCCATCGCCGCTCTCTCGGGGTCAGGAATCCGTCGCGGAGAGGGTCTGACTGTCAGACCCTTGCGGAAGATACCCGGTGAGTGATTCGACCTTGGTGCGCAATGCGGCCAAGTCCGCCTGGGATGCTTCGTCAGCCGGCGGCTTGACCCGTGCCAGCAAGCGCTGGAGCCGCTCGCAGGCGGTATGGGCCTGCTGGATCACGCGGGGCATCGGGGAGCAAGCAGCGACCGTTGTGGTATCCCTCAGCGCTTCGACCGCCTCGCGTGTGACTGCACCCTTCCCTTCAATCAGCGAGCGCACCATCTCCGGCTGCTGCTCGTTGAGCTTGCTCAGTTCATGCAGCGTACGCGGCGAAGTGCAGCGACCCGACTTCAACGCATCGGCGAGCATCGGTGGCAGATCCAGCAAGGACAGGTGGTGTGCCACCGTCGTGAGGTTCATTCCCAATCGCCGCGAGACCTCGGCTTGCGAGTCGCCAGCGTGCATCTGCTGGCGAATGAATCGCGCCAAGTCCAACGGCTCAAGATTCGCGCGTCGGACGTTCTCGGCCACCTGGGCGTACCGGTCGGCCGGCGCGTCCCGCACAACTACTGGCACCTCGTGCAGGCCAGCACGCGTCGCGGCGCGCAGCCGCCGGGCACCAAAGTGCAGCAGGTACCGGCCATCCGCATTAGCGGGATGAACAACCAGCGGAACGAGGATGCCGCGCAGTTCGATGTCGGCCGCCAAGTCGTCCAACTCCGTTTCGGAGAAGTCGGCCCGTGGATTGGCCGGGTCTTCGTCAATCAGTGCGATGGGGACTGTTGCCGGTCGGCCCGTGGCGAGCCGTGGAGCGGGCAGCTTCTGACTTTGGGTGGCCGCCTGCTCGGCGTCGATCGCGGGCACATCGCCCAGCAGATCGAGCTGATGGAGGGGCGACTTTCGCCACGGCAGACGCATGGAACGATCGTGCCGTGACGCACGCAATTCCGAAAGGGACAGCAGCGCAGCACCTGGGATGGCCTGCGAATACCAGGAGATCCAAGGCGAGCCCAGAACATCCCGGTACGTGCGTGGCACTGTCACGAAGGGTTTCAACTTTCGTGGGCACCGCAGGCACAGGCTCCTGCCGATGCACACGCGAGGTGACCCCGCATGCGCTTGAACACCGGCAAGTGACAAGTTCACGCAAACGCTCGAATGCGCGACAAGGTGGAACTTTGGAACTGTCAATGTTGACAGGGGGCACGCGGGGAGTCAGCACGTCGACGACCTATAAACGCTCGTCCCCATGCTTCTACGAATGGGGTGGCACGTTTCTTAGCCCGATTGAGCGATGGGCAGCCGAGGGGTTTACGACGGACACTCGGCCGGTTGTACAGGGACAAGAACTAGAGGGAGTCGCAATGGGAGGGGGGATCCAGGCCGCGCCGGAAGAACCGGTGCCGCCGAACACGGCGCCGCAGCAAGAGCGGCCCCGAGCGTCTGCGCTCGTCGCCTTGTGCGCCGTGGCGCGCTTTCACCAGATCGCCGCCGATCCGGCCACACTGGCCCACCAACTCGGAATCGCCCAGAGCGATGCCGTCTCGCCGGACGACATCGTCCGTGCTGCGCACCACCTTGGCCTGAAGGCGAAGCTGTCCGCGTCGAGCGCGGAACGCCTGCCGCTGGCCGCGCTGCCGGCACTCGCGCTGATGCGCAGCGAGGACGGATCCACCCGTACGGTGATCGTCGCCCAGTGCGACGGTCAGCGCGTGCTGATACAGGACCCCGCGGCGGTGCCGAGCCGTCCCACCATCGAGCCCCTGTCTGTCTTCGCCGAGCAGTGGACCGGCAAGCTGATTCTCGTCACCAGCCGCGCGAGCATGGTCGGGGCGCTGGCGAAGTTCGATTTCTCCTGGTTCGTTCCGGCGATCGTGAAGTACCGGCGGCTGCTGGGCGAAGTGCTGCTGATCTCCTTCTTCCTGCAGCTCTTCGCGTTGGTGAGCCCGCTGTTCTTCCAGGTGGTGATGGACAAGGTGCTCGTGCACCGCGGCCTCACCACGCTGGACGTGCTCGTCATCGGCCTCGTGGTAGTGGTGGTGTTCGAAAGCGCCCTCAACGGGCTGCGCTCGTACATCTTGAGCCATACAACGAGCCGCATCGACGTGGAGCTGGGCGCCCGCCTGTTCCGCCACCTGGTGCAGCTGCCGCTGGCGTACTTCCAGGCGCGGCGCGTCGGCGACTCGGTGGCGCGCGTGCGCGAGCTGGAGAACATCCGCAGCTTCCTCACCGGCAACGCCATGACGGTGCTGCTCGATGTGTTCTTCTCGGTGCTGTTCATCGCCGTCATGTTCTTCTACAGCGTGCCGCTCACGCTGATCGTGATGGCCAGCCTGCCGCTGTACGCGACCCTGATCGTTTCCATCGTCCCCATCCTGCGCAAGCGCCTGGACGTGAAGTTCGCGCGGGGCGCGGAAAACCAGGCCATGCTGGTGGAGACGGTCACCGGGATTCAGACGGTGAAGGCCAGTGCGCTGGAGCCGAGTTTCGGCCGCCGCTGGGACAACCAGCTGGCCGCCTATGTCTCGGCCAGCTTCCGTACGCAAACGCTCGCGTCCTGGGCGCACGAGGGGATCAACCTGATCGGCAAGCTGGTGAACGCCGCCACGCTCTGGTACGGCGCGCACCGTGTGATGAACGGCGAGCTCACCGTGGGCCAGTTCGTCGCCTTCAACATGTTCGCGCAGCGCGTCGCCCAGCCCATCATGCGAATGGCGCAACTCTGGACGGATTTTCAGCAGACCGGCATTTCGATGGCGCGCCTGGGCGACATCCTGAACACGCGTACCGAGCTGCCGCCCACCAATGCTGCGCAACTGCCCCCGCTCAAGGGGCGCGTAACCCTCGATGCCGTGACCTTCCGGTACCGGCCGGAGGCCTCACCCGTGCTCCACGGGGTGACGCTCGATGCAGCGCCCGGCGAGGTCATCGGCATCGTGGGGCGTTCCGGGTCCGGCAAGAGCACGCTCACGAAGCTGGTGCAGCGTTTGTACACGCCGGAACAGGGGCGCGTGTTGGTGGACGGCATCGACATCAGCCTGATCGATGCAGCGCAGTTGCGCCGGCAGGTCGGCGTCGTGCTGCAGGAGAACCTGCTGTTCAATCGCAGTGTGCGCGAGAACATTGCCATCGCGGATCCTGCAGCACCGATCGAGGCCGTCGTGCGCGTGGCGCAGCTGGCCGGCGCGCACGACTTCATCAGCGAATTGCCCGAGGGCTACGACACCGTCGTGGGCGAGCAGGGCTCGTCGCTGTCCGGCGGGCAGCGACAGCGCATCGCCATTGCGCGAGCGCTCTTCACCAATCCGCGCATCCTGATCCTGGACGAAGCGACCAGCGCGCTGGACTACGAGAGCGAAGCGATCATCCAGCGCAACATGGCGGCGATCTGCAAGGGCCGCACCGTCCTGATCATCGCGCACCGGCTCTCGGCGGTGCGCCACGCCAACCGCATCATCGTGATGGACAAAGGGCGCATCGCGGAGGTGGGGCCGCACGATGCGCTGATGGCCAAGGCACAGGGCATCTATGCTCATCTCTGGCGGATGCAGGACGGCAGCCGCCCCGCTGCGGAGGCAGCACGATGAGCACTGCATCGCAACAGCACCCGCTCCTGGTCCTGCTGGCGCGCTACAGCGCCGTGTTCCGCGCGGCGTGGCAGGTGCGCCACGAGCTGGCCGGTCCGCGGCGCATAGCCGACGAGACGGCCTTCCTGCCGGCCGCACTGAGCCTGCAGGAAACGCCGGTGCATCCGGCACCGCGCCGGCTGGCATACGCGCTCATGGCTTTGTTCTCCATCGCACTGGCTTGGTCGGTGTTCGGCGAGGTGGACATCGTGGCGGTCGCGCCAGGACGAATCGTCGTGAGCGAGCGGACCAAGCAGATCCAGCCGCTGGAACGCAGTGTGGTCAAGCGCATCCTGGTCAGAGACGGCGAGCATGTGAAGGCGGGGCAGGTGTTGGTCGAACTCGATCCGACTGCGGCCACCGCCGACAAGGCGACGGCGGACGAGCAGCTCAAGGCCACGCAGTCGGACGTGATCCGCGCTCGCGTGCTGCTGCAGGCACTGCAGGCAAGCGGGTCCGCTTCGCTGGCGCAGTTGCAGTCGCAGCTCGCGAGGGAGCTGCCGGGAGCCTGGAGCGAACGCGACCGGGCGGCAGCGCGGGCGCAGCTCGCGGCGGAGTGGAACGACGTCACTGCGAAGCTCGCGAAGGCCGGCGCCGAAGTTGCGCGCCGCCGCGCGGAGATCGTCACCGTGCGCGAGGTGGTCGCCAAACTGGAAGCGACTCTGCCGCTGGTGGTACAGCGCGAGCAAGACTTCAAGCGGCTGGCGGAGCAGGGTTTCATGTCCAGCCATGCGGGGCAGGACCGCACCCGGGAACGCATCGAGCTCGAGCGAGACCTGGCCACCGAGCGGTCGAAACTTGTGGAGGCGCAGGCGGGCCTGGCCGAGAGCGAGAACACGCGCGAAGCCTACCTGGCCGAGACGCGCCGATCCCTTTCCGAGCGCGAGGCCCAGGCAGACCTCAAACGCGAGGCGGCGTCGCAGGAGCAGGCCAAGGCGGATTACCGCGAGAAGCTCACCACGCTCAGGGCGCCCGTGGACGGCGTGGTGCAGCAACTGGCCGTGCACACGTCCGGCGGCGTCGTGACGGAGGCCCAGGTGGCGATGATCTTGGTGCCGGAGGCCGCGCAGGTCACGGCGGAAGTGACCCTGGAGAACAAGGACATCGGGTTCGTACGTGTGGGACAGGAGGCCGTCATCAAGCTGGAGACCTTTACGTTCACGCGCTACGGGACAATCGACGGCAAGGTGACTCTTGTTACTGCGGATGCGGTAAATGACGAAAAGCGCGGTGCGATCTTTCCCGTGACCGTCGGTTTGCTGCGGAATCAGATCAATGTGGACGGCAGGATGATCCGGCTGGCGCCGGGCATGAATGTCACTGCCGAGATCAGGACGGGGCAGAGACGGGTCATCGAGTACCTGCTTTCACCGATTCAAAAGGCCGCCGGCGAGAGCCTGAGGGAGCGCTGATCCGGTTTTCTGGGCATGCGAATGAAACTACTAAGGAGAGGTATGCCGCGTTTTTCTTTTTCAGTAATACGCACCGTAGGTAGCTACTACATGCATTTCACTTGGATTTCGGCCGCGCTCGTGTTCGTGTTGGGAGTGAGTGGCCCGAAGTACGGTTCCATGCTTGCCTTTTCCAGCCTGCTTATGGCCCGCGTCGGTGTCGCGATCGCGCTCTGTCTCTGGATCGCGATGATGCTCCTGCGTAGGCGGAAGCCAGGGGTGCGTTGGCGAGACTTGGTCTCGGATTCGGCGAGTTGGGAGCGACTTGGCGGATCCGCTCGCGCGACTTGGACTGCGTTCTTCATCGGTTTCGCCGCAATGTGCATTTCCTTCGGGGTGTTGATTGGGGCGATTGGCACGTATTTCTTCTGGAGGATTACATGACCAGCGAAGCACTCGTCAAACTGGGCGATCTACTAAACAACGTCACTGCAGCAGCGAATGACGGAGTCTCAAACCTCCCATTGCTCGCAAAACCCGATCTTTCTCCGACCGACTGGCTAGCGATTACGGACACACTTGCTTCCTCGACGGCGCTGATTGCCACAGTCGGGAAAGCGATTTCAGACGAGTTCGCCCTCCCTGGCGGCGGCGCCACAGGCGGCTTCGCGCTGACCGGCATCGTCATGAATGCATACACGATCGGCTCTGGCATTGCGAAGATGCAAGATGCGATACTTACGCACAACTCGGATGAGTTTGCGACTGGATACCTTGACGTCCTCGGTGGTGGCGCAGGCTTGCTGGCCTTATACGGTGGGCCATACGCGGCCGCCGCTGTTCCGATCATCGCGGGAACGGTCATCGCTAAGAGGTATATCCAGGATCACCCCGGAGACCTCAATAATGCGTTCGATCTGCTCCAGAAGAATCTAAGCGACTTCTCGTGCTTCGTTTCTGATTCGGTCAGCGCCGGCTGGCGCGCGGCGGTAAGTTGGGTCACCCCGCGCGACCCACTCGTCCTCGACCTAGACGGAGACGGCATCGAAGCCACAGCGATCGATCCGAATCGTCCGGTGCTCTTCGATCAGAACGCCGACGGCATCAAGACAGCCACCGGCTGGATCCAGCCGGACGACGGCCTCCTGGTACTTGATCGCGACGGGAATGGAACGATCGACTCCGGCCGTGAGCTCTTCGGCGACAACACGGTTCTGGAAAATGGACCTAATGCAGGCCAATTGGCATCCAACGGCTTCGAGGCACTGGCGGACCTGGACGCTAACGGCGATCACCAGATCGACGCAAACGATGCCGCGTACTCAAGACTGCGCCTCTGGCAAGACTTTAACCAGGATGGTGTCAGTCAAGCGAACGAGCTTTCCACGCTGGCAGACAAGGGGGTCGTCGGCATCTCCCTGACTGCAAGTGCCACCAACACCAATTTGGGCAATGGCAACACCCAGCCGTGGACGAGCTCTTACGCGAAGGCTGACGGTACAACGGGGGAGACGGGGACCCCGGAGCTTTCAGGCAGCTTGCTGCTCGCTTCGAACAACTTCTACCGGGAGTTTTCCGACGACCCTGAACTGATCGATCTGGCATTGGCGCTCCCACAGATGCACGGGTCCGGCGTAGTTCGGGACTTGCGCGAGGCCATGAGTCTCGGCACCGAGCATGCGCAATCGTTGCAGAATAGCGTTTCCGCGTTCGCCGCCGCGACCACGCGCGACGAGCAGATGGCACTCATCGACCAGCTTCTGTCCGATTGGGGCAGGAGCAGCGAACGCCAGGTCGATAGCATCTACCGCTACAACCTGGTCTCGAACAGCGACGGCCGTTACGTCACGACTAACCTGACCAGCGAGTCCTTTGGATCGACGGTGCTCACGCTGCACCCGCAAGGCATGGAGACGACGGTCAGCGATACCCTCTTCGGTACACGCACTGTGCCAACCGAAGCCGGCGCGGAGGTACTCCGTCGGCTCAATGTGCTGGAGGTTTTCAACGGGGGCAAATTCGTCCAGTTGATCCCACCGCCTCCTCCATCCACGCCAGTGGGAAGCAGCAGCGGGGGAGGCGGCGAAACCAGCGGCACCGTCGCGGGGGCGACGTATGTCGACGCAACCTTGAGCTCGACGCAGATCGGCCTGCTGAACGCAAGCTACGACGCGCTGCGCACGAGCGTCTATGAGTCGCTGGTGCTTCAGACCCGCCTTCGTCCCTATTTGGACGAGATCGAGTTGGTCATCGACGAAGACGGAATTCGGCTCGACACGGCGGCTATGACGGCGATGCTCGACGCGCACAAGTTCGTCGACGAACGCAACGCGTTCATCGACCTGGTGGAATTGAACAAGTATGCCCGCGACGCCTTGATGGCTACGGGCTTTCCGACCACCAGTGTCCTGCGCGACTGGATCGGCGGCCTCGCGCCCGATGCACCTGTGCGTGGGGAATTCGCTTCCCTGGGGATCTATCTGGGAGCCGCCCCGACCGGATCTGACTCGGTTGACATCTTCCTTGGCGACGCAGATGCCAACACCTTCAACGCCGGCGCAGGTGACGACGTGCTTGATGGATTGGAGGGAAATGACACGCTCTCGGGCGGATCGGGCAGTGACGTCATCGACGGAGGTGCTGGCGACGACGTCCTGATCGGTGGTTACTACGATGCCTATTGGAACACTTACAACGGTGCCGGTGCCGACATCTACCTGTTCGGCCGAGGCGATGGCCAGGACACCATCTACGACAACGACACGACGGTAGGAGTGCGGGACTCGATCGTCTTCAAGGCGGGCGTTCTTCCGTCGCAGGTCGAAGCGCAGCGTCCGGACGGTGGCAGCGATCTCGTGCTTCGCATAGCAGGCACCACGGACCAGTTCACCGTCCGCAACTACTTTGCCGGCGACGCAGCTGCCGGTTGGGCAGTGGAGGAGATCCGGTTCACGGATGCGGCGGATGCAGTGTGGTCGGTCGCGGATGTGAAGGCGATGATGCTGGTGGGCTCCGCAAGCGCCGATACCATCGTGGGCTACGCCAGCGATGACCGCATCACGGCCGCTGCGGGGGACGACAGCGTCGTCGCCGGTGCCGGCGATGACACCATCGATGGCGGCGACGGCACCGATTCCCTTCGGGGGGAGGACGGACGCGACGTCCTTCTGGGCGGAGCCGGCGACGATAACCTGCAGGGCGGAAACGGCGACGACGTGCTCGATGGCGGCGCCGGCAATGACGTCCTGGTCGGCGGAACGTACGACGGCTACTGGAACACGTATGCGGGTCCTGGCGCAGACACGTACGCGTTCGGCCGCGGCGACGGCCAGGACACGGTGTACGACAACGACACAAGCACAGGCGTGGTCGACAGCATCGTGTTCAAGGCGGGCGTGTCCCCGGCCGATGTGCAAGTGGTACGTCCCTCGAACGCGGACCTGGTGCTGAAGATCACCGGCACCACCGACCAGATCACGGTGAAAAACTTCTTCACCGGTGACGCGGCGGGCGGCTGGGCGGTGGAGGAGATCCGATTTGAGGACGACCCGTCCACGGTGTGGACTCTCTCCACGGTGAAGGCCTTGGCGATCACCGGCACGGCCGCGGCGGACTACCTGGCGGGCTACGCCAGCGACGACACGATCAATGCCAGTGCCGGCGACGACAGCGTGATGGGCAACGGAGGTGCTGACAGTCTGAACGGAGAGGACGGTGCGGACACGATCTGGGGTGGCGCCGGCGACGACACAGTGGTCGGGGGCGCCGGTACCGACGCCCTGTACGGCGAAGACGGCAACGACAGCATGGCGGGAGGTGCCGACAACGACAACCTCCAGGGCGGCAACGGTAACGACTCCCTCGATGGCGGCGCTGGCAACGACGTCCTGATCGGGGGCACCTACGACGGCTACTGGAACACGTACACGGGCTCGGGCGCCGATACGTACATTTTCGGCCGCGGCGATGGTCTGGACACGGTCTATGACAACGACACGACCGCCGGCGTGGTGGACACCATCGTCTTCAAGGCTGGCGTGCTGCCCGCGGACGTGCAGGTGCTGCGGCCGTCGAACACCGACCTGGTGCTGAAGATCAACGGCTCGGCTGACCAGATCACGGTAAAGAACTACTTCACCAGCGACGCCGCCGGTGGCTGGGCAATCGAGGAAATCCGGTTCTCGGACGATCCCGCAACGGTGTGGACGCTTCCCACCGTGAAGTCCATGGCGATCACCGGATCGGCGACGGCCGACTACCTCGAGGGCTACGCCACCGACGATGCGATCCATGCCGGCGCGGGTGACGACCGTGTGATCGGGAATGCCGGTGCGGACAGCCTCGACGGCGAGGATGGCGCGGACAGCATCTCCGCGGGCTCCGGAAACGACATCCTTCTGGGCGGCGCTGGTGCGGACTCGCTCTACGGCGAGGACGGCAACGACAGCCTGTACGGAGGTGCCGACAACGACAACCTCCAGGGCGGCAACGGCAACGACGTTCTCGATGGGGGCGCCGGCAATGACGTGCTGAACGGCGGAAATTACGACGGCTACTGGAATACGTACACCGGATCGGGCGCCGACACCTACCTGTTCGGCCGCGGCGACGGCCAGGACACGGTATACGACAACGACAGCACCGCTGGCGTGGTGGACAAGATCGTGTTCAAGGCCGGCGTGCTGCCGGCCGATGTGCAGGCCGTGCGCCCCGCGTCCAGCAACGACCTGGTGTTGAAGGTCAACGGGAGCACCGATCAGATCACGGTGGCCAACTACTTCGCCAACGATGGTGCCGGCGGTTGGGCGATCGAGGAAATCCGCTTCACCGACGATGCTGCTGCCGTCTGGACCGTCGCCGATGTCAAGAACCGGGTCGCCCTGAGCGGCACCGCCGGCAACGACAACCTGGTGGGGTATGCCACCAACGACGTGATGTGGGGCGGCGCGGGCAACGACACCCTCAGTGGGCGTGCCGGCAATGACACCCTCAATGGGGAGGCCGGAGGGGACACGCTCTATGGCGAGGACGGCAACGACAGCCTCCTGGGGAACGCCGACAACGACAACCTCCAGGGGGGCAACGGCAACGACACGCTCGATGGCGGCAGCGGCAACGACACGCTGATCGGAGGCAGCTACGACGGGTACTGGAATACCTATGGCGGCGCTGGGGCGGACACCTATCTGTTCGGCCGCGGCGATGGCCAGGACCTCGTGTACGACAACGACACGAGCGCAGGCGTGATCGACAAGCTGGTGTTCAAGTCGGGGGTCTTGCCGTCCGACGTGCAGGTGGTGCGGCCTTCGAATACCGATCTGGTTCTCAAGATCAACGGCACGACCGACCAGATCACGGTGAAGAATTACTTCACCAGCGATGCCGCCGGCGGGTGGGCCGTAGAGGAGATCCGGTTCGCGGACGATCCTGCCACCATTTGGACGGTAGCCGCCGTGAAGGCTGCCGCGCTGACAGGAACGACTGGCGCGGATTACCTGGAAGGCTACGCGACCGACGACACGATCAACGCTGGCGCCGGGAACGATCGCCTCATCGGAAACGCCGGGGCGGATACCTTGAACGGCGATGACGGTGCGGACAGCATCTCCGGTGGCACGGGCAATGACGCGCTGTATGGCGGCGTCGGCGCAGACACGCTGGCTGGCGAAGATGGCAACGACGGCCTCTACGGCGGTGCCGACAACGACAACCTGCAGGGCGGCAACGGCAACGACACGCTCGACGGAGGCGCCGGCAACGACGCCTTGATTGGCGGCGTCTACGACGGCTACTGGAATACGTACACCGGCGCCGGCGCCGACACCTACCTGTTCGGACGCGGCGACGGCCAGGACACCGTGTACGACGCTGACAGCACGGCCGGCGTGGTGGACACGATCGTGTTCAAGCCCGGCGTCCTGCCGGCGGACCTGCAGGTCCTGCGTCCGAGCGGAAGCAGCAACCTCGTCTTGAAGATCAACGGCACCGCCGACCAGATCACGGTTGCCAACTACTTCCTGAACGACGCTGCCGGCGGCTGGTCCGTCGAGGAGATCCGGTTTTCCGACGATCCCGGCACGGTCTGGACGATTCCCGCGGTCAAGGCCATGGCGATCACGGGCACGCCTGCAGCGGACTACCTCGAAGGCTACGCCACGGACGACACCATCAACGCCGGGGCCGGTAACGACCGCGTGGTCGGCAACGCCGGCGCGGACAGCCTCAACGGCGAGGACGGTGCGGACAGCATTTCCGGCGGCGTTGGCAATGACACCCTGCTGGGGGGTGCCGGGGCGGACACCCTCGCAGGCGATGACGGAAATGACGGACTGTTCGGCGGTGCCGACAACGACAACCTGCAGGGCGGCAACGGCAACGACACGCTGGATGGCGGGGCGGGCAATGACGCCTTGATCGGCGGCATCTACGACGGCTACTGGAACTCGTACACCGGGCCCGGCGCCGACACCTACCTCTTTGGCCGCGGCGACGGCCAGGACACGGTGTACGACAGTGACACGACGGCTGGCGTGGTGGACAAGCTTGTGTTCAAGGCCGGCGTCCTGCCCACGGACGTTCAGGTACAGCGCCCGGGCGGAAGCAACAACCTGGTCCTGAAGATCAACGGCACCACCGACCAGATCACGGTGGCCAACTACTTCCTCAACGACGGGGCCGGTGGGTGGGCTATCGAGGAGATCCGGTTCACGGACGACGCCACGGCTCTCTGGTCGATCGCCGACGTGAAGGCGATGGCCCTCACGGGTGGTCCAGGCGCCGACGTGTTGGTCGGCTACGCCGGTGACGATGCAATGGTCGGCAATGCAGGCAACGACACCATGAGCGCAGGCACGGGCAACGACCGGCTCGACGGCGGCGCAGGCGCCGACGCGCTCGCCGGCCAGGATGGCAACGACACGCTGCTCGGAGGCGACGACAACGACAACCTCCAGGGTGGCAACGGCAATGATGTCCTGGACGGCGGCTCGGGCAACGACGCCCTCATCGGCGGTGTCTACGACGGCTATTGGGGAACGTACAACGGGACGGGCAACGACACCTACCTTTTCGCACGGGGCGGCGGCCAAGACACTGTCTACGACAACGATGGCACCGCAGGAGCGCAGGACGTACTGAGCTTCGGCGCGGACATTGCCGAAAACCAGCTCTGGTTGCGGCGCGTCAACAACAACCTGGAGGTCTCCGTGATCGGAACCTCCGACAAGGTGACGATCGCCAACTGGTACAGCAGCACCACTTGGCACGTGGAGACGCTGCAGGTGAGCGACGGCAAGCGCCTGACGGATGCCAACGTGCAGAACCTCGTTCAAGCCATGGCGAGCTTCTCGCCGCCTGCCATGGGCCAGACGACCCTTCCCGATGACTACCAGGCGGCGCTTGGCGGCACGATTGCTGCCAATTGGCAGTAGGCGGGGCAGCTAACGGCAACTCAGAGGTAGCAGCGCCCAATCAGCCGCCGTGGCGGGCCCAGAAAGCAGCCGGCGTGATGATCGGGTACTGGCTTGCCAGCGCCAGCAGGTCCTTGTCGCCGGTGACGAGGTAGTCGGCCCGCCCCGCCAGCATGGTGTTCAGCACGGGCTGATCTGCCGGATCGCGCAGGGCGGGTTCCGACTCGCCTGCCGGTTCAACGACGTTGGCCAGGAACATGAAGCTGTCCGCCAGGTCTCGGATCTCCGCAGGCGTCATTTGCACCCGCGAAAGGCGGGGCAGCACCCGGACCATCTCGTCCAGTATGTGCCGCGACAGCACGAGCTCGAAGCCTCCTTGCCGCCAAGCTGCGACGATCCTCCCCGGGATGCTGCCGGGGTACGCCAGCCCGGACACCAGCACGTTGGTATCCAGCACGATGCGCAAGCCTGGCATCAGCGCCGCGCGCGCTCGGCCGCCACGGCCGCATCGATCTCTGCGAGGCCCTCTTCGGGCTCGACTCCGGCATACGCGTCGGCGATGCGGGCGCTGAGTGCGTCGAAGCGCTCGCGCATGCGCCGGATGCGCGCGAACAACTCGGCGTCCACGAGGGCGGCCACGGGCTTGCCGTCCTTGTTGATCACGATGCTGTCGTTCCGATATTGGACCTGGTTGAGCATCTCGCCCAGGTTCTGGCGGAAGGTGACGGCGTTGACTTCGGTAATCATGGAGACCTCGCAGCCATATTGATCGATATGGTCATTATGTACCGCTTCGGAATGGGAGATGCCGCCGCAGACAGGAAGTCATCACAGAAGGAGCTCGCGCCAGAACGCTATACCGACGCGCTGCTCGCGCGGGACCGCTTGGCCAGGGCTTTGCCTTCGAGCGCCCGGTGCAGTGTCTCGAGCGCATGGCGCTTCTCTGGCAGGTAGTGGTGGGCGTCGTAGTGGCGGTCCTGAACTCCGCCGATCCCGTGAGACTGAAGCTGGCCACGGATCTCCCGCGGAATGCCGGCCTCGGCAAGCAAGGTCTCCACGCCGCTGCGCACCCTCTTCAGCTGAAAGCCCGAAATTCCAGCCTTGGCCGCGGCCTCCTGCGCCCAGGTGGACATGCTGGTCGAATGCATCGGCGTTCGCCCTCCGTCCGTCGACAACACCAAGCCGCGCTGAGGGAGCTTGCCCAGTTCATTTCGGATCGGGATGGTGACCGGAATCAGGTGCGACCTCGGTTCCGTCCTCTTCCCCTTGGGATCGAGGAGCTTGAGCACGCTGCCGGCCGTGTCCGAGTCCTTCAGCCGCGTGAGCTGCGCGGTGCGCTGCGCACCGGTGAGGAGATGCAGCCGCAAGGCAGCCCCGATCACTCCATCCTCTTGCTTGAGCTGCTTCCAGTACTTGCGCAACTCCGGCAGTGACAATGGATTCTTGTCGGCCTGTCCCTTGATGGCCGCGGTGCCCTCGACCGGGTTCACGGTGACTTGGTAGCCGATGAACTTCGCAGGGATCGCAGCGTCGGAATCTGCGTGCAGCGCGCACGCGTACGCTGCACGCAAATAGGCTCGCAGCTTGCGAGCCGTCGTCACCTTGCCTGCCTCGGTCAGCCTCCTGAGCGCCGCGACAACCTCCCGCTTCTCCACCTCGACCGCCGGCTTTCCGACCAGCTCGGGATAGGCTTGTTCCAGGTGGTTCTTGAAGATGTTCGCGGCATCGGCATGCGCCGACTTGCCGCTGGACTTCAGCCAGTCGCAGTAGTCCGTGCAGAGCGCCTTCAGCGAGTGCTGCTCGCGCGCCACTCTCGCCTGCGCCTCCGCGGCGTCGCTGGCGCTGCGCCGCAAGCGTTCGGCTCTCAGGCCGCCCGGGACGTCCCGGTTGCTCTTGGCCAGGTCCCGGGCGCGCTCCAGCGCCGCCTGCACCCCGAAGCCCCGGGCGGTCGGCTTCAGTGCCCGCGGCGGGGCCGCAGGGTCGTGCACGCCGATCGGCATGCGCTCGGTCCGCTTCTCCTGGGTGTAGCGCCAGTAAAACATGACTGCGCCGGAGCCCAGGCGTCGCGCCTCCAGCGACCCGCCCGTCGCAAGCTTTTCGATGACCGCGGACTGCCCTGATTGAAGCGAATCAAGCCGCTCGCTGTAACTTGCCACCTTGTCCCCCCTCTGCGCGCTGGTGACAGTATGGTGACAGTTTTGGGCGAGATGGTGTCGACCGCCCGTAGACATCCTGGGACGATTTTCAGAGGGAAAATCCGGAAATCGGCCGTCCCACGAAATCCCGGAAGTTCTCGGGGATGCGGACTCTTAATCCGTAGGTCGTAGGTTCGAATCCTACAGGACCCACCACCCGCACAAGGAAAAGCCGCTACGGAATCCGTAGCGGCTTTTTTCCTGCTGGCGTCTGCGGCTGGCCCGCCTCAGTTGCCTTCGTGGATCACCACTTCACTGGAAACCCAGTGGCCGGGCACCCACGCCGAGACGCCGTTCTGCACCTCGAAGTGGCCCTGCTGCCATCGGTAGCCTCCTGCCTGGATGACTGCCGGCGGGCCACCCAGCACCACCGTCGGGTTGCTCGGGGCGGCCGCGGCCGCGCGCGCCTGGTCGGCGCGCGCCTGTTCCGCCCGCGCCTGTTCCGCCTGGTTCGCCGCGCTGCCCGCACCCGCCCCGATCAGGGCAGCGATGCCGGCCGCCACGGCCGGGGCAAAGGCATGGGCGCTGCTCACGGCAAAGAGACTGCCCGCGGTGGCAAGCGCTGCAATCAACTTGTTGTGCTTCATGTCGATCTCCTCAAAAGGACATGGGCACAGGATCTGGTCGAGCACGGTCCTCGACAGTCGGCTCACGACGAAGACGAGCGTCGGATTCCTCGGGCGAGCCGTGTGGCGTTGCTGCCGGACTTTCGCCTGCGAATGTTCATGGCATCCCCGTCGCGAGCGATCCAGCAGAACTTGCCCGTGAGTCCGCTGCCCACGTCGACCGGCATGGCGCCGACCGCGAGCCAGCCGACGATGGCATTGAAGTGGACGCCGGCGCGCACCAGCACCAGCAGGGATTCCCACCCAGGTTCTTGATGCGCCGCAACTTCGCTGACCGCGGCGCGGCCTGCCGCCCTCGTTGGGAGGGAAACTGCCCGCACGGGCGCGCGGCCAGCGCGCTCCGATCGCCATGAGCCAGCGCCGCATCGCCCTCGAGAGACTGCCCGCACCGTGCACGATGGGTCTGGCCTCCACGCAGGTCGCGGCGCAACGCAGCTTCGGCTTGAACGACATCGTTCCGCCGACGGCGAGTGGCTGGCGGGTCGTCGCGCGCGACACGGCGCGCGACCCCATGCTGTGGTTCCTAGCGCTGACCGCGGGATTGTTCGGCCTGCTGGGCCAGGTCACCGAGTCCGTCACCCTGCTCGTGGCGATGGCCCCGCTGCTGGGGATGGACGCCTACCTGCACCGGCGCACCACTGCTTCCTCCGCAGGGCTGGCGAGCCGGCTCGCCAGTTCGGCGCGCGTGCTGCGCGATGACGTGTGGCAGGAGATCGTCTCGCGGGAACTGGTTCCGGGCGACCTGGTGGAGGTGACGGCGGGTGAATACCTGCCCGCCGATGGCCTGCTGGTCTGGGGCGACGGAATCCAGGTGGACGAGTCGACCCTGACCGGCGAATCGTTGCCGGTCGCCAAGCGCAGCATGGACCCTGCCGAGCCGCTGCCTCCCAGCGCATCGGAGGAACACTGGTGCATGGCGGGCACGCGCCTGCTGACCGGCACCGCACGGGTGCGCATCGTCTGCACGGGCAGCGAGACGCGCTACGGCGAGATCGTCCGCTCCGCCACCGAGGGCAGCCACGCGGCGACTCCCCTGCAGAAGGCCATCGGCGAACTCGTCGCCGTCCTGCTGGCAGTGGCGGTCGTCCTCTGCGTCATCCTGGCCGCCGTGCGGCTGTGGCACGGGCACGGCTGGATCGATGCCCTCGTCAGCGCGGTGACGCTGGCCGTGGCAGCGCTGCCCGAGGAGTTCCCGCTCGTCTACACCTTCTTCCTGGGCGCGGGCGTCTTCCGCCTGGCCCGCAGGAAGGCCCTCGTGCGGCGCGCCGTGGCCGTGGAGAACATCGGCCGCGTCACCTGCATCGTGTCCGACAAGACGGGCACGATCACCGCCGGCTCGCTGGTGCTGGCCCACCGCGTCCCCGCGGGGGGACAGGACGAAGCGTCGGTGCTGCAGGTGGCCACCTTCGCCGCGCGGCCGGACAGCGGCGATCCGCTGGACCAGGCCCTGCACGCGGCGGCGGGGCCGCTGCCGCGGGCGACGCGGCTGGCCGACTTCCCGTTCACGGAAGCCCGGCGGCGCGAGACGGTCATCTGGCGCATGGGGGACGGCAGCCCCATCGCCTTCACCAAGGGGGCGCCGGAAACCGTGCTGGCCACGAGCGCAATGACCGAGGCCGAACGCGCGGACTGGCTCGCCCGGGTGGAGGCGTACGCCCGGTCCGGTCACAAGGTGATCGGCTGCGCCCGGGGCGAACTTGCCCCCGGCGCGGCCACGGACGTCGAACCCGCGGGCGGACTGCGGTTCGCGGGCCTGCTGGCCTTCGAGGACCCGGTCCGGGAAGGCGTGCGCGAGGCGATCGCGGAATGCATGGCCGCGGGCATGCGCGTCATCATGGTCACCGGCGACCATCCGGCGACGGCCGCGGCGATTGCGCGCGAGATCGGGCTCGGTGCGGAGGCGAAGGTCGTCGTTCTCGCCCTCGAGGACGACGCCGCCCGGGGTGCGCAAGCCGGCGTCCACGTCGTGGCGCGCGCCACGCCCGCGCAGAAACTCGCCCTCGTGCTGGCGCTGCAGGCCCAGGGGGAACTCGTCGCCGTGACGGGCGACGGCGTGAACGACGTGCCGGCGCTGCGCCTGGCCGACATCGGCGTGGCGATGGGCGAGCGCGGCACGCGCAGCGCGCGCGAGGTGGCCCCGGTGGTCCTGCTCGACGACAACTTCCGGACCATCGTCGATGCCATCGCCGAAGGCCGCCAGTTGTTCCAGAACCTGCGGCTTGCCTTTGCCTACCTGCTGCTCGTGCACCTGCCGCTGGTGATCGGGGCCGCGGCGATCCCGCTGATGGACCTGCCGCTGCTGTTCCTGCCGATCCACATCGTGTGGCTGGAACTCGTCATCCATCCGACCGCCATGCTGGCCTTCCAGGACCTGCCCCGGCAGGGGCCCCTGGCGCCGGTGCGGCGCGGTGGACGCGCGCGCTTCTTCTCCACCCAGGCCTGGGTGTTCATGGGCCTCGCCGGCGGCCTCGTGAGCCTCGCCACGGTCTGGAGTTACCTGCACGCGCTCGGTGGCGACCAGGACGTGGAGCACGCGCGCGCGATGGCCCTGTCCATGCTGCTGCTCGCCAGCGCGGGCTTCACGGCCGGCCTGACCCGGCTGCGCCAGGCCGCGGCGCGCTGGCTCGTGTCCGGGACGGTTGCCTCCCTGGTCGTCCTGGTCCAGGTCCCGAGGCTCGGCCGACTCCTGAATCTGCGCCCGCTGCACGGGTCCGACTGGGCGTTGCTGGTCCTGGCGCTGGCGATCATCACCGTGCTGACCCTCGTCGTGGCGTCCAGCTTGCGCCATGGCCCGGACTGACGGGGCCAACGCCAGTTTGCCGCCCGACGGTTCGCGCGACCGCGGACTTGACGGCTGTCAAGCTCGCACCGCCGGTGCCCCCTAGCCTTGGTCCAGCGCCACCCCCACCGGCACCGAGGAATGAAGATGCGCCTGCCCAACTGTCCCGCCCGTCGCGCCGCCCTGTGCCTGGCGTTCTCGTGCACCGCCACGCAGGCGCAGGTCGTCGCCGGAAGGGATCGGTTCGGCGACACGATGCACTTCGGGCTGCCGCTGGCGGCAGCCGCACTCAGCGCGTACGAGAGGGATACCGAGGGCCTGAAGCAGCTTGGCAAGTCCCTCCTCCTGTCCGAGGGCAGCACGGAACTTCTCAAGCACGCCGTGAACAGCAAGCGCCCGGACGGCACCGGGCGCGGGTTTCCGTCCGGTCATGTCTCCACGACGTTTGCCGCCGCGACCTACGTCCACAGGCGCTATTCGCTGCAATGGTCGATGCCCTTCTACGCCCTGGCAGCCGCGACCGCGGCGCAACGCGTGCGCACCCGCCATCACTTCACGAAGGATGTCATCGGCGGGGCCGTGATCGGCAGCGCCTCGAGCTGGTTCTTCACCGACCGCTTCGCGGGCCGGCGCTCCGGCGCCAGCGTGGGGATGGCCGGCGGTGCGCTGGTCGTGAGCTACAGCCTGCAGTGGTGACGGCCCCGCACGGCGCCGGCCGTTGGGCGGCGGGGCTTGAACGCGCCTGCGGCGGATGGCATACGTGAGGCTGCATCCCGGATGGAGGAGGTGAGGCGATGGATCCGTCCGAAGCCAGGAAGTCCGTGCCCGCCGAGGTGAGGACGGCGCTGTGGGCCGCGATCGTGCTGTGGCTGGCGGTGGTGGCCATCGTGTCGCTGGCCCTGCACCGCGAGCGGCAGCAGGCGCTGGCGCAGGCCCAGCAGCAGGCGCGCAGCCTCTCGGCCGTGCTCGAGGAAAGCACCGCGCGCACCTTCGACACCGTCGACGTCGCCCTTGCCGGCCTCGCCGAGCTCATGACGCGCCACAACTTCCAGCGCCATGACGCGGACCTGCGGGCGGTCATGGGCCAGCGGCTGCAGTACCTGCCCACGGTGCGTGCCATCTACGTGATCGGCCCCGACGGCAGGATCCAGCAGGACACGGACTACCCGAAGACGCCGGACGTCTCGCTCGCCGACCGCGCCTACTTCCGCCAGTACCTGGAACGCCCGGACCTGCAGCACGCCCTGTCGGAGGCGCTGCAGAGCCGCTCCGGCCACGGGTGGTTCGTCGCGTCCACGCGCCGGATCGCCGGCCCCGAGGGAGACTTCCGCGGCGTGGTGGTGGCCGCGGTGCACCTGGACACCGTCGGCAAGCTGTTCGACAAGCTGCAACTGGTCTCCGGACAGTCGATGGCACTCCTGCAGACGGACGGCAAGCTGCTCGCCAGCTTCCCCCACGACGACGCGAAGATCGGACAGACCTACGCCCAGACCCGGCTCTTCACCGAACTCCTGCCGCGCCAGCGGGCCGGCTCCTTCACCACCAGCGGCCCGCCGCTGCCCTTCGAGCGCATCGTCAGCTATCGCGCCCTCGACAGCCAGCCGCTGGTGGTGGTACTCGCCACCGCCGAATCGACCGTGCTCCAGGGCTGGCGGCGCGCGGTGCTCGGCGCGGGTGCGGGCCTGCTGGTGTTCACCGGCCTGCTGGCGGCCGCCTTCGTCGTTTTCACGCAGCGCCAGGAGCAGAAGGCCCAGGCGCTCGCGGACCGGGCGGCGCAGGCGGAAGCGAGCGCGCTGGCCGCCGCGAACGCGAAATTCCGCACCTTCTTCGAGCAGGGCTGCTTCCTGTCCTGCGTTCTCGCGCTGGACGGAACGGTGCTGGAGGCCAACAACGCCGGCCTGGCGGCCTGCGGCTACACGCGCGCAGACGTGGTGGGCGCGAGGTTCTGGGACTGCGCCTGGTGGCGCGGCATGAGCGCTTCGATGGAGGCCGTGCAGCGCGGCTTCCAGGCCGCTCGCGCGGGCGACACCTTCCGCTGCGAAGCCGCGTACAGCATGGCGGACGGCCGGCAGACGCTGGTCGACCTCGTCCTGTCGCCCGTTCGCAGCGAAGACGGGGAGGTGCTGTCGGTCGCCGCCCTGGCGGTCGACATCACCGAACGCAAGCTCAACGAGGAGCGGCTGCGCACGCTGGCGGAGGAATTGCGCAACGCCGACCGCCTCAAGGGCGAGTTCCTGGCCACGCTGTCGCACGAGCTGCGCAACGTGCTCGCGCCGATGCAGAACGGCCTCGCGATCCTGGAGCGCGTGCGCGCGGGCTCGGACCGCGCCGTGCGCGCGCAGGAGCTGATCGCACGCCAGTTCGCGCAGCTGCGCCGCCTCATCGACGACCTGCTGGACGTCTCGCGGGTCAGTGCCGGCAAGATCCGGCTGCAGAAGGAGCGCGTGGACCTGCGCGACCTGCTCGCGGGCGCCGCGGAGTCGGCGGCGGTGTTCATGCAGGGGCCGCGGCACGAGCTGACGACGACGCTGCCCGACGCGCCGCTCTGCGTCGACGTGGACCGCAACCGCCTCCTGCAGGTCATGACCAACCTCCTGAGCAACGCCGCCAAGTACACGCCGCCGGGCGGCCACATCCGGCTGTCCGCCCGGCGCGAAGGGCAGGAGGCCATCGTGGAAGTGGCGGACGACGGCGTGGGCATCCCGCCGGCCGCGCAGGCCAAGGTCTTCGACATGTTCGAGCAGGTGAGCGGCCACCTGTCGCGGGCCCAGGGCGGCCTCGGCATCGGGCTGGCCCTGGTGCAGAAGCTGGTGGCGCTGCACGACGGCCACGTGGAGGCCTACAGCGAGGGGGCGAACCTGGGGAGCACCTTCACGATCTGCCTGCCGCTGGCGCAGGACGCCTCCCTCTGCGCCCGCCCCGAGTCCAGCCCCTTGTTAAGGGAACCCTAAGGCCAGCGCGCCAGGATGCGAAGCATCGACAAGGAGGGCCGACCGATGATGGACAAGGATCTTGCGTGCTTCTGCCGCCAGTGGCTGAGGGTCGTGGTGATGGCGCTGGTGCCCGTGGCGTTCACCGCGTTCACCACCATTCCCTTCAACCTCGGCGGTCATCCCGGCGAAGTGGCGCTGCACCAGATGCCCGGCGAGCGCCACTTCTCGTAGCCGGACCCGGGCCGCTGCGCGCGGCGGCCCCGGGCCATGCGCCCGCCTACGGGCGCGGCAGGATGAAGTAGAGCGCGTTGATCTTGCTCAGTTCCTCCTGGCGGCGCGAGGTCGTGAACAGCTGGATGACCGAGATGCTGGTGCCCTGCGCGAACTGCGCCGGCACGCTGCTGTCGCAGTGCGTGTCCGCCGTGCCCAGGCGCGAGCAGTCGATGCGGCCCCCCTTGCGCGCGCTCGGCGAGACGTTGACGCTGTCGCTGAACGGCGCGCCCGGCGCCGAGGTGCCCGCCGGACCGCGGCCGAAGACCTGCACCAGGGTGGGCGGCAGCGCGGGCGGCGTCACCTGCCAGGCATCGCCGCCGTCCGGCAGCGTCAGCAGGAACACGTTCGGGTCAGTCGTGCTGTTGGCGCCGAAGACGAGCACGCCCGATTGCGGATTGCCGTCCGCGCGCAGTGCCGCCTTGGCCGCGTCCGTGAGCTGCGCCATCGGCCGCTGCAGCGCCTCGGCGACGGTGAGCGCGCGGGAGATGGTGCGGTAGGTCTGCACCACGTTGGGCCTGGTGGAGTCGGCGTGGAAGAACTCCACGGTCCACACGCCCATTGCCGGGATCTTCCGGATGTCCTCGTCGGCCAGGGCCGGCGACTGGAACAGCAGGCCGGTGTCGAACTGCCCGGGCGCCCGCGGGTCGCCGTTGCGGAACTGCGCTGCGAGGCCGATCGCCGAGGTCTGCGTGAGGGTGCCATTGGGCCGCTGCAGGGTCAGGCCGTCGCGGCCGGCGTTGGGCGCCAGCGTGAACGTCTGCGTGCCCGGCTTCGGCGCCGTGACCACCACCTTGGAGAACACCGGGTTGCCGCTGCCATCCAGCAGGTTGTTGACGAAGAAGTCGTACCCGGTCAGCACGTAGCTGGCCGCCGGCTGGTTGAGGAACTCGCGGTCCTCGACGATCGGCCGCACGCGGGCGCTGTAGATGTACTGGTTGCCGAACAGCTTGAGCTTGCCGCTCTCCTGGCGCGCGACCACCTGGTCGAAGCTCTCGTCGCCGTTGCTGCCCACCGTGCGGAAAGTGAAGACCACGTCCTTCTGCGCGTTGTTGCGCAGGAACTCGAAGTTGCCCTGGTCGAACTTCACGCCCGTCGCACCGGCGCGGAAGATGCCGCTGAAGGCGCCGTTGCCGTTGCGGTCGCGCCCGACGCGCCCGCCGTTGCTCAGGTAGGTGGTCGGGTCATCGCCCACGAACAGGCTGCGGCATTCGGCGGCGACGATGTCCTCGCCGGTGCCGATCACCGCCGTGGCCGTCGCGCCGACGTTGCGCACGCGCTGCGGCAGCGGCAGCGCGAAGCACGCCGTCATGCGCTGCGTGAGATCGTCGATCATGCCGTCGAGGCTCGGCGGGGGCAGGTCCGCCTGGGTCACCGGCGGCAGCGGCGCGATGGCGGTGGTCTGCGCGCTCGTGAAGGTGGTGCTCAGGGGGCTGCCGTCGTCCGCGAACACCGTGGTGTAGCTGACCTCGATGTTGGCGCCGGCACCGGTCGGATGGATCACCACGCTGACCGCGCTCAGCGCCTGGTCATGCCCCGTGCCGTCGGCGGCGAAGACGCCGGAGATCGGGTCGATCGCATCCTGTGCCGCATCGCGCAGGGGCTTGAGGATCGTGGCCAGCAGTTGCACCTTCTCGGCGACCGCGGCGGTCGTGACACTGGCCGCATCGCGCTTGAGCGACAGCGGATCGCCGTCGGGCGCGAGCTGCGACGCGATGAGGTTGGTGAACTTCGTGACGTTGATGCGTCCGCTCTTCGCCTCGGGCGCCATGCTGACCAGGCTGTCGCTGCCCAGCGTGGCCTCCACCACCAGCGGCCCCGCCGCACTGGCGGGGATCGTGAGTGCATAGGCGCCATCGAGCTGCACGGTGGTCGTGCCGGCCGCGGAGCCGCTGGCATAGACGGTGACCAGCGCGCCGGCGAAGGGCCGGCCGACGGCGGCCACGCCGGAGATGTCCAGCGTGGTGGCCGCGGGCGGGTTCGGTTCCACCGCCGGCGGCGGTGCCGCACCGCCGGGGGTTTCCTTGCCGCCGCCTCCGCCGCCGCCGCACGCGCAAAGGACCAGGGTGGCACCGGCCAGGGCCAGCGCCGCAATCGAGCGATTTCGCATAGACAGACCTTTCAAGCGAATCAACCGGAAAGGCACCGCAGCGACTGGTGAAGATGCATGCGCTACGGTTGCCAGCGGCCGACTCTCCCGGAAAGTCGCTCATGTTTCCTCGTCTCTTTTACGTATCGAGACATCACGTAAACGGGTGTGCAACATCACCCTACTTCGAGGCGATGGACACGAGGGGGCGCGCAGGTCAGGCGCGCGCGAAGGTTCAGGACGGCGTCAGCGCGCGACTTCGATTTCCGAGGCGCGGGGGCACTGCGAAGGATTCTGCGAGTGCGCGGCATCGAGCTCGCCGTCGCTGTACTTGCAGTCGTATGCCGCGCCGTTCGGCACGCGCCCGGTCAGGCGGCGGACGCGCCCGCCTTCGAAGTAGTAGGTCGCGAGCACCTGCATGGTCTCGGGCTTCGCGCGGTCGCCGTACCACACGCGCTGGCAACCGGTGACGCCGCGCGCCATCTCCGGCGGCCAGGTGGCGATCTCCGTGCGGTCGCGCACGCCGAACACCGCGCCGGGCGGCACGGTGGCGCGTTCGCAGGCCGCACCGGCGACGTCGCCGCCGGCGCGCGGCATGCTGCAGCCGGCGAGGAGAACGAGGAAAGCAGAGGAAACCGCAAGCAAGATCCGCATGGCGTGATACCTGGACTGGAACGGGGGCGCTGTCATGAGCGGACCAGCGTAGCACTTGCGCCGCGCCCCGGGGGGCCGGAAAAGTGCACGGCCGCGGGTGGTCCTGCGCGGAGCCGCCCGCCGGATCGTTTCTAATACGGGTCCCGCCACGGCTTCCACGCGGAACCCCGCCGCCGGGCGACGGCCTTGCGCCACCCCCCATTTCGGAATGTGCATCGCACCGCACGGTGCGGAGGATCCATTTGCGCAGCACTTTCGGCAGTTCCACGCTGGTCCGCCTGCTTGACGGCTGGACGCCCGCGCCAGCGGAGCCGTCCGGCCCGGACGTGGCCGAACGCCTGAGCCTGTGGGTGAACGCCTTCGACGCGATCCGGCTGCAGGCGGCGCACCAGGCGATCGCCGCGCTGCGCGAGCCCGCGGCCGCGAATACGCGCAGGCCAGGCCCGCAGTCGCAGTCGCTGCGCGAGGACGTCGAGCGGGTGCGCTCGGTGCTGGCCCGGGCCATCGCGCAGGAACCGGGGCCCGTGGTGGAAACGGCACGCACGCCCGCCGACCTGCGCCGCCTCGCGCGCGCGGCCGCCCGGCCCGACGAGGCCGCCGCCGATGCGAGCTACGCGCCCTGGCGCCAGCGCCACCTGGAACTGCAGCGGCAGATGGAGCTGATGATCGCCCCGCTGCGCGAGCACCTGCGGCAGGCGCTCTCGCAACGCTCGGTGCGCCTGCGCCAGCTCGCCGCGCTGGACGCCGCGATGGAGCAGGTGCTCGCCCCGCGCGAGCAACTGCTGCTGCCCCGCATCGCCGAGCGCATGGAGGCGCATTTCACGCAATTGCGCCAAGCGCACCTGCAGGCGCTGCAGGACAGCGCCGGCCAGGACGATCCCGCGGCCTGGCGCCGGCCGGGTGGCTGGCTGCAGCGCTTCGCGCAGGCATGGCGGCAGCTGCTGGCCGCGGAACTGGAGCTGCGGCTGCAGCCCGCAATGGGGCTGGTCGAGGCCCTGGACAACGAATCGAACGAACTGCAATGAGCAAGCGATCTTTTGCGGCCGCCTTCGCGATCGGCCTGGCGGCAGTGGCCTGGGTGGCCGCCGGCTTCGTCGGCTCCTCGAGCTGGCTGGCCCTGGTGATGACGCTGGCGATCGGCGGGGTGTACCTGCTGGGCGCCGCGGAACTGCGGCAGTTCCGCGCCGGCACCACGGGCCTGGCGGAGGCACTGGCCACGATCCCGCAGCCGCTGGCGCAGCTGGGCCCCTGGCTGGAACGCGTGCCGCCGGCGCTGCGCCAGGCGGTGCGCCTGCGCATGGACGGCGAACGCGCCGGCCTGCCCGGCCCCGCCCTCACGCCCTACCTGGTGGGCCTGCTGGTCATGCTGGGGATGCTGGGCACCTTCCTCGGCATGGTGGTGACCTTCAAGGGCGCGGTGTTCGCGCTGGAAGGCTCCACGGACCTGCAGGCGATCCGCTCCGCGCTGGCGGCGCCGATCAAGGGGCTGGGCCTGTCCTTCGGCACGTCGGTCGCGGGCGTGGCGGCGTCTGCCATGCTGGGCCTGATGGCGGCGATCGCCCGGCGCGAGCGGCTCGAGGTCGCGCGCCAGCTCGAAGGCTGCATCGCCACCGCGCTGCGGCCCTTCTCGCTCGCGCACCAGCGCAACGAGACCTTCCACGCGATCCAGCGGCAGGCGCATGCGCTGCCCGAACTGGTCGACCGGCTGCAAGCCATGATGGAGCGCATCGAGCAGCGCGGCCGCCAGCTCGATGAGCAGCTCTCGGTGCGGCAGGAACGGTTCCACGAGGAGGTGCGCGGCGCCTACGGCGCGCTCGCGGACCGCGTCGGCACCTCGCTGCAGGAGAGCCTGGCCGACGGCGCCCGCGCGGCCGGCGACAGCATCCGCCCCGTGGTCGCCTCCGCGATGGCGCAGCTCGCGCAGGACGCGCAGCGCCTGCACGAGCGCCTGGGCGAAGCGGCGCAGCGCCAGGTCGAAGCGATGGCGGCGCAGTTCGGCGGGACCACGCAGGACATGGCGCAGCGCTGGACGGCGGCGCTGCAGGAGCAGGCACGCGGCGAGCAGCAGCGCCAGCAGGCCTGGACGCAGGCGTTCGAAGGCCTGGCGCGCGAGCTGCAGGCCTTGCGCGCGCAGGAGGAGGAGCGCGCTCGCGCCGCGGTGGCCCGGCTGGGCGAGCTCGAGGCGGGCGTCGCGCGGCACCTGGCCACCCTCGGTACCGCGCTGGAAGCGCCGATCACGCGCCTGCTGCAGACGGCGTCCGAAGTGCCGCAGGCGGCCGCCGGCGTGATCGCGCAACTGCGCGAGGAAATGAGCCGCGCCACGGACCGCGACAACGCTGGCCTGCAGGAGCGCACCCTGCTGCTGGAGCGCCTCGGCGCCCTGCTGCAGTCGTTGCAGGAGGCCTCCGGCGAGCAAAGGGCCGCCATCGATGCGATGGTGGCCTCGACGACTTCCGTGCTGGAGCAGGCGGGGGCGCGCTGGGCGCAGGCGCTCGAATCCCAGGCCGGCAAGGCGGCCGACACGAGCGCGCACCTGGCGGCCGGCGCGGTGGAACTCGCCAGCGTGGCCGAGGCGTTCGCTCAGGGCGTGCAGTCCTTCCAGGCCGGCAACGACAAGCTGGCCGAGTCCCTGCAGCGCATCGAAGCCGCGCTGCAGCGCTCCACCGCGCGCAGCGACGAGCAGCTCGCGTACTACGTGGCGCAGGCGCGCGAGGTCATCGACCTGAGCATCGCCTCGCAGCAGGGGCTGGTCGAGAACCTGCGCCAGCTCCAGGGCCGCAGGGGCAGCACGCTCGCGCTCGCGGACGGGGAACCCGCATGACGGAGGCGGACGACGGCGACCTGGCGGCGCAGGCGCCGGTGTGGACGGTGTTCGGCGACCTGATGGCCGGCCTGGTCGGCGCCTTCGTGCTGGTGCTGATCGGCGTGCTGCTGGTGCAGATGGACCTGGTCGCCAGCCTGCAGCAGGAGGTGGAGAAGCGCCGCATCGAGGAACAGCGCCGCATGGCACTGGAGAAGGCGCTCGCCATCCCGCTCGCCTCCGGCCGCGTGACGCTGGACAACGGCCGCATCGGCATCAGCGGCAGCGTGCTGTTCGCGGTGAACTCGGACGAACTGCGTCCGGAAGGGCGGCAGCTCCTGCGCAGCCTGGTGCATCCGCTGCGCGTCTATCTCGGCGAGCGCAGGGAGATGCTGATGGTCAGCGGCTTCACCGACGACAAGCCGCTGCGCGAAAGCAATCACCGCTTCGCCGACAACCTGGAGCTCTCGGCGCAGCGGGCCCTGACGGTGACGCGCGCGCTGATCGAGGAAGGCATGCCCTCCGCGCAGGTGTTCGCCGCGGCGTTCGGCGCGCAGCAGCCGGTGGCGTCGAATGCCAGCGAGCAGGGGCGCGCGCTGAACCGGCGCGTGGAGATGGCGCCGGTGCCGCGCAGCAACCCGGCAGCCGCCGCGGCCGCCTCCGCAGCCGCCTCTGCGCCCGTCGCCGCCTCCGCCTCCGCCTCCGCCTCCGCTCCCACCTCCTCCGCCGTCGCCGCCTCCGCGGCCGTCCCCGTCTCCGCACCCGCCGCGAAATGAGCGCATCGCCCGCGCCTGCCGACCGCCTGGCCGCCCTGCGCGCTGCGCACGCGTGGCGGATCGACCCGGTGCGCTTCCATGCGATGGAGGCGCTCGCCCGCCGCCTGCACGCCCAGCCGGAATCCGTGCGCACCCTGCTGCACGAGAAGCTCGCCGCCGCGGTGGCCGACTACGAACAGCGGGTGGCGGATGCACCTGCGCGCGGCG